>NZ_JBEXLL010000013.1:0-106318 GCF_040609955.1 Nocardia sp. NPDC004568 | reverse complement strand
GTCATCTGGGCGCTCGTTCGTGACAACCGCACCTTCACCATCGAGGCACCAACCCCGATCAGCGTGGCGGCTTGACACGATCATTGAAACTCCTAGCGAACGCTGTGGGGCTCCGGGTGCCTGTCACGTGCTCACGGCATGTCGATCTTCAAGGATTCCATGGTGGGGGCGGCAGCGGCGGTGTCGACACTGTTTCGTAGCCATCTCGCAGTACGGCCGCAATCCGGTCGATAAGAAGCAGGCGGGGCAGGGGCCCGGACCCCGTCGATACCGCAGCGGTGCGAACACTCGCGGGTATCGCAACCGTCGGCGATATCGCGGATCAGGCGGGCGAAGCGTCGCGGTTCGGCCAGCGGTAGGTAGTGCCCGGCCCCGGGCACCACGAGCAATCTTGCCCGGGGCGCGGCCGCGACGAAACGCGTCTCGTGACCGCGGAAATGGTCGCGACTTCCGTTGATCAGCCAGACGGGCCCGGGGTATCGACGGAGTTCGCCGAGCGGATCGAAAGTTGCGGCGGCCCGCACGATATCGGGTATCACCTCGGTGGCGATACCGCCCGCCGCGACAGCTGCGGCGACCTGCGCGGGGAGGGCGGCGTCGAAGATCCGGCGACTGAGCCGCTCCCCTCCGTCGCGTTGAGCCGACAGGACAAGATGAGCGACCCGGAAAGGAATCGTCAGGGCGCCGTTCGGAATACGCGTCGATCCGGCGACCACCAGACCGGCCACCTGTTCGCCGAGTTCGGCGGCCGCCGCAATGGCGACGTATCCGCCCAGCGAGTGGCCGACGACCAGGGCACGGCCACCGACGGAGTCGATCGCCGCGCGGACGGTGTCGATCGCCGCGGGCATGGTGAAACGCTCGCCGCGATACTCACCGTGCCCGGGAAGATCCGGGGCCGCCACCGATCGCTCGGTGCCGATATCGGCCTCGACGGCGACCCAGCAGCGGCCGCTCAGCCGGATGCCGTGCACCAGAACCACGGGAAGAGTCATAACGCCTCCAAAAGCAACGCAACGTTGCGTTGCACTGTAGCGCCATGGAGATATACAACGCAACGTTGCGTTGTATTGTCGGCATATGGACGAGCCGACCGATACGAGCACGACTGCCCGGCCCCGGCGGGCCGAGGCGATCTTCACGGCCACCCTCGAAATTCTCGCCACCGCCGGCTACGAGGGGTTGACCATGGAGTCGGTCGCGCTGCGCGCCGGTGTCAACAAGACGACCCTCTACCGGTGGTGGAAATCCAAGGACGAGGTGCTCGCCGCCGCGCTGACCGGGTCTGACCTGCTCACCTTCCCGGTGCCCGATACGGGAAGCCTCCGGGGCGATCTCGTCGAAACGACCCGGAGCATCCACAGTCTGCTCACCGATGCCGCGACCGCCCCCATCGCGGCCGCCGTCCTGGCGGCCTCCCCCGGCCGGCCGTCGCTGGCGGCGATCGGCCGCATGTTCTTCGCCGACCGCGCCGCCCGGGAACATCCTGTCTTCCGCCGGGCGGTCGAACGAGGGGAGCTCGGTGACGAGACCGATCCCCGCTTGGTCATGGATATGCTCGCCGGGGCGATCTGGTTCCGCCTGTTCCTACGCGCCGAACCGGTCGAGCCGGCCGATATCGACGCGGCTGTCGATATGGTGCTCGGCGGCGTGGCGCCTTAGCAGCGCGAAGCGGCCGGCGGATGCTCGCAATGCGCCGGGAGCCCGATTCGCCGGGTCGGTCCACGGCACAGCTCGACCCCACGACCCGGCTCGGTTACCCCCGTAGGTTGCGGTCGAACAGGGCCAGCAGTTCGCGATAGTGCCGTTCGGCGAACTCGGCGTCGTAGGCGGCGGTATCCGCCTGGGTGTAACCGTGTTTCGCGCCCTCGTACACCTCGGTGCGGTGGCGCTCACCGGCCGCCGCGACCGCCTTGTCGAACCGATCGAAATTGTCGGGCGACTTCTCCACGTCTTCGCCGGCGTGGCCGAAATACAACTTCCCCGTGATGTTCCCGACGAGCAGATGCGGGCTGTCCGCGCTCTCGGTGATCAGCGGTCCGCCGTGGAAGCCGGCCACCGCCGCGACCCGATCGGGGAACCCGGCCGCGACCAGCACCGCGAGGCGCGCACCCATGCAGTAGCCGGTGACACCGACCTTCCCCGCGGCGACCTGGGGCGCCGCGGCCAGCCAGTCGAGATAGGCGGCGGCATCGGACCGCAGCAGTTCGGGTGTCAGCTCGCGGATCATCGGGAGCTGCTGGAAGAGCTCCGGCCGCGCCTCCGGGTCGATGAAATCCGGTAGCTCGAGCACCGGAGCGGGCCCGTGCCGGTAGAAGGCGTTCGGCAGCAGGACGGTGTAGCCGTGCGCGGCGATTCGGTCGGCCATGGCTCGCAGGCTGGGCCGCAGTCCGAAACCGTCCTGGATCAGCAGTACTCCCGGATGGACGGCCCCGTCGTCCGGGTGGGTGACGTACGCGTCGGCGACACCGTCGGGGGTCCGGATTTCGACCGGCATACCGTGGACTTCGGTCATCGTGATCCTCCTGTGGTGTCGAGCGATCTCGAACATACCGGGTTCGCGTCGGCCGATTCGATACGGCGTGGGGCCGACCGACCGTGATTCGGCGCGGACGTTGTCGGCCGTCGACGCCACACGTCGACCCCCCGGCGCCACTTCAGCTCGTACGTGAACGGGCCTGTCCGCCTTCTGCTTCCTGATCGAACCGCATGCGGGCACGTTCGACCTCGGGCAGTGTGCCGGTGGCCCAGTGCAGGAGCGCATCGATGAGGTCCTGTAGGGACCGGCCGAGCGGGGTCAGCCGGTACTCGACGGCGACCGGCCGGGTGTTCGTGACGACCCGGTCGACCATCCCATTGCGTTCCAACCGCCGCAGCGCGGCCGTGAGCGACTTCTGCGTCACCACCGGGATGGCCCGGCGCAAGTCGTTGAAGCGCAGCGGCCCGTGCTCGCACAGCGCGTCGAGCACCTGCAGCGACCATTTGTCGAGAACCTGATCGAGCAGTTCACGATGGGCCTGGGTGAGTTGCGGGCTGCTCGGGGGCAGGGGCGCGGTTTCCGGCATGACACCTAGTCTCGTTGAAGTTCCCTTTGGACACCAGGTAGATATCGGATACCTTGCTCGATCAGCGAAAGGATATCCATGGCAGTCCAGCTGCTCACCCCCGAAGGCATGTTCGCGCCCGTCCCGTACCACCATGTCTCGATCGGCTCGGGCACCCGCCAGGTACACGTGGCCGGCCAGATCGCGCGCGACGCCGACGGCAATCCCGTCGCGACCGGTGATCTCGCGGGCCAGGTCGCCCACGCCCTGCGCAATACGGCACGCGGGCTGGCGGGAGCGGGGGCGAGTTTCGCCGATGTCGTCCGCCTGCGCTTCTTCGTCACGCACTGGACCCCGGACAAGTACGACGACTTCGTCGCGGGTATCGAGCGCGTCGTCGAGGAGCTCGGCATACCCCAACCGTTGCCGCCCTTGTCGGCGATAGGTGTCGACTACCTGTTCGAGCCCGATGTACTGGTCGAGGTGGAGGCGTACGCCGTGCTGGACTGAGTTGCGGTAGGAGCGCGCCCGAAGGTTACGCGTGCAGGGTGGGACGGTAGATGAGCTCTTGGATATCGCCGTCGAGCGTCCGGCTCTCGATCAGCTCCAGATCGAAATCGGCGGCGCCGCCGAAGATCGGGTCGGTGCCGGTCCGCCCGGTGATCACCGGGAAGATCGTCACCTGCACCTGGTCGACGAGGCCGGCGGCCAGCAGCGCCCAGTTCAACGACAGGCTGCCGTGTGACCGCAACGGCACCTCGGACTCCTCCTTGAGCCGGGCGACGATCTCGACGGCGTCGCCGCTCGCGACGGTCGCGTCCGGCCAGTCGAGCGGCCCCGCCAAAGTGCTCGACACCACCGTCATGGGCAGGTTTCGCATCCGGGTGACCCAGGGGTCGCCCACCCCGGACTCTTCGGTGCTCGAGCCCAGCATCTCCACGAACTGCCGGAAAGTGTTGGCGCCGAATATCATCCGTTGCTCGGTGCCGAACAGTTCGTATCGGCGGTCGAGCAGTTCGGGACCCTGCTTCCCCCAGTAGCCGCCCCAGTCGCCGCCTTCTCCGTAGGAGCCGTAGCCGTCGAGGCTGGAGAAGATGTCGAAGGTGTAGGTGGCGGTCATAATGCTCTCCTCGGGTGCGGTGATCGGGCATGTACGGGTACAGACCCGGCACCACGGCGAAACTCATCGGGGGTCGGGCTCCGGATAAGGCCGAGGCGCTCACCCGAGCGGCGCATCGGCGCCACGTTGCTGAAAGGGGCCCTCCCGCAACTTGCGGAAGGGCCCCTTTCGGCGCTGAATCAGCGAACCGCTCAGGCGGTTTCGGTGATCGGCCGGTCGGCCCAGCTCATCAAGTCGTGTCCACCGACGTCATCGGGAACGGCCGAGAGTGGCCAGGAGGTCTTCGTGCAGTTCGAACCAGACACGGTGGGCGGACTCGCGGTCGGTCGCGGTCAGCCAGGCGGGATCCGTTCGAGCGCGATCCACGGCCGTATCGAATCGCTCGTGGTAGCCGCTGTACCGTGGCAAGCGGTTCACCAGACGCTCCTCGAGCACCGCCCACCCTGCGCTGCCGCGGGCGAGGCTCGAGAGGACATCCGCAAGGCTCGCGGGCGGTTCGGTGATGCCCATCTCGGTCAACTGCCAGCGCGTGCACGCGTCGACCACCAGACGGTTGAGTGGCTCGAACTCGGCCATCACGGACTCGACCAGGGGCCGGGCATCCGCGCTCTCCAGCTCCTCCGCCAGAAGTTTTTCTCCCAGCGTCTTACCCGCTTCGGTCAGCGACCATCCGCCGTCGTCCTCGAATCCGCTCCGGGTCACCTGCCCGGCCGCCTGGGCCTCGCGCAGGAATTCCGCAGCCTCGGCGGGCAGGATGCCCGCGCGCTCGCTCACGGGGGTGGTTCCGGCGTAACCGAGGAGGCGCAGTGCGTGGAGGACCTGTCGCCGGACGTCGTGTGGTGAGTTCATCGGGCCTTCTGTGCGGTGATGGTTCCGGTGCTGCCGTCGACGTCGACGAGCATGTCATCGGGCAGGTCCATAGCTGAAGTAACGTCGGTGACGGCGGGGATACGCAATTCGCGGGCGACGATCGCGGCATGGGCGAGCACCCCTCCACGCGTGGTGACGACGGCCGCGGCCCGAGCGAGCAGTGGTGCCCAGGCCGGTGACGTGGCCCGGCACACCAGCACTTCACCCGGTGTGAACCGAGCGAAGTCGTCCAGGCCGTTGACGATGCGTAGAACGCCCCGCGCCTTGCCCGGGCTCGCCGGTGTTCCCGAAGCGACGGTCATCGCGTTCATCACCGGGAGACAGGCCGGACTTCGGTCGCTCCTCGGGGTCGATGTGATCGGCCGGGCTTGCAACACCCAGACCTGACTGCCCGTGAGCGCCCACTCCAGGTCTTGGCCGCCACCGAGGAGTCCCTCCGCGCGCGTCGCGACCCGGCTCACCGTGACCGCCTGCTCGGCGCTGAGGACCTCGGGCGTCTCCGCGGACCCGAGGCCGCGTCGAAGAGTTGACAGGTCTGCGGCCGCCGCCGCTCCGGATTCCAGGATTTCGTGCCGCCTTTCGCAACGTGCGCAACGATATCGCCGAGTTCCATCTCGAGATCGGCAACGATCTCGTGGATGCTGCGGAACTCGATCCGGCACTCCACCATTTCGAGGCGGCCTGCGCGCTGCGTCGCCGCAGCGTCGGCGAATCGCGTAACCCCATCCACCTGATGTTCTTCCTCGAGGCGTTGGCGTCTCGAGCGGATTGCCTGACCCGTCAGGGCCGACTGACCGAAGCGTTGGCGGTGGGCGAGAGGAGGAACTCCGCCTCGGACGCCGACTCCTCAGAGGTTCCGGGAGGCGAGACAGGCTCAAACCGCAGGCCCGGCCGTTCGTGAAGAAGGGTCTGCACAGTTCCTTGACGCGACAGGCCGATCGGTTGTGGCAGCTCGGCCGTGGTGCGGAAGCCGACGAACTCACCGCCGAGGCGCAGTCGCTGGATCGTACGTTATGACGGAGCGGCTCACCCCCTCATCACTCCCGCCATGTTCCTACCGCACGCCCGGTGGATTTACGGCCCCGGCTGCCACCTGCCACCCTGAACTGCCGATCCGCTACGGGCGATTGGGCTGTGTGCGGGTGAACCCACCGTTGCGACCGGACAGCCTGTTGCACAACTCGTCCCGAACACCCACCGGCCGTCGGCCGACTCGCCGATCTCCGCAGCCGCGCAGGAGACCGGACCGGCACGGTAACGTCGACAAGTCACATCGATGGATGTTCCGGCTATTCGGGGCGACGCAACGTGTCGGCCAGAACGAGCAGCACTGTGACATCGGGAATTTCGGACACCGGGACCTTCGACCATTTCAGCCACTTTCCGGCCTGTTCGATCCGGACGACCCCGGCGTTCACATCGATCGTCCCGATCTCGCTCCACGTGAGGGTGCCCCGGCGACCGGACAAACCATGGATATCGACGCTCAGGTCACCGAAGTCCAGCTGTTTCCCTGCCGCCAGCGCTTCCAGCGCTCGCGGCAGGCGTACGGCGCTGATCCGCTGCTCGGCCGCCTCGCCGAGTACGCCCACTTCCCCGCTCGGGAAATGAGCACTGTCCAGTACGAGTTTCGAGCCGTCCTGCCGCAGGAACGTGTACTTGTGGATTGTCTCCCTATAGACACCGTTGTGGTATTTGTCGACGACGGACCGCAGCAGCCGCACCTCATCCCACGCCAACGCGGTCATCGTATCGTCGCCGTCGCGATGAACCAGACCGTGCTCGAACAGGTAGACCTGCTCGGTCACGGCAGGCCGGTCGAAGAACGCGCCCCAGACGAAAAAGGCCACCACCAGTGCCGCGATCACGAACATCACGAGCGACCACACACCGGAGACGAAAACGCCGATCACGATGAACACGGCGGCTACCACCGCACCGAACCCGAGGGCCCAGGCCGGCGAGGGTAGCGTGAAGTTGCCGAACAATTGTTCCGGTGCACCCAGGTTCTTCGAGGTAGCGGCCTGCTGTGCCTCCTTCGGTATGTGCTCGGTCTGCGGTCCACGTTGTGCTAGGCGCTGACGAGCCCGGCGACGGGCGGACTCCGCGGGCGACGAAGCGTTCACGAGATGTCTCCCTTACCCGCCCACCAGTCACTGTCACGCGGCTCGGGCCGCGCCGGACGTTCGCCGGTAAGTATGACGAACCGCGCGATCCAGCCGACTGCCCCCACCGCGGTGAGCACACCGCCGACTGCAACGATGCGTGGGGACCAGCGTGCGTCGGTCGCTTCACCGTCACGTCTGCGCGCGACAAGCTCGTCGTAGGTTCCGGATCTATAGGATTCGGTACTGATGCAGCGGTCACCGGGACGCATCTGCTGACCGTCGCAGAGGATCTTGTCGGAGTCCGGGGTCAGCAGGAAGAACAGCCCCGCCGCGAGGATCAGAATTCCCGCACCGAGGATCATCGCCGCCATAGAGGCGATAGTGTCCGACTTCATCAAAATCCTCCCGTTGTGCCGCACTATACTCTCGTCGAGTACTTTCGTCGTCCGCCGCGGAATACTCGGTCCAGGGCGAGCCGCGCACGGGCACATCCGCCCGGCTACCCGGCCCCGGAGCCGACGCGGCTGGGTATGCGGCACACTCCGGTTCGGACGCCCTCGGGTGGATCGCTGTAGAGCGATGCCGCGGTGCAGGTCGGACCGTTCCCGGCAGTATCATGATCGATGCCGGCGAACCACCCACGATGCAGAAAGGGGCCCTCCCGCAACCCGCGGGAGGGCCCCTTTCTGCCCTGGATCAGCGAACCGCTCAGGCGGTTTCGGTGATCGGCCGGTCCACCCAACTCATCAGATCGCGCAGCTTCTTACCGGTGACCTCGATCGGGTGCTCGGCGTTCTGCTTGCGCAGGCCCTCGAGCTCCTTGTTACCGCCCTCGACATTGGCGACCAGGCGCTTGACGAAGGTGCCGTCCTGGATGTCCTTGAGGATGTCCTGCATCCGCTTCTTGGTGTCGGCGTCGATGACCCGCGGGCCCGACAGGTAGCCACCGAATTCGGCGGTATCGGAAACCGAGTAGTTCATCCGGGCGATACCGCCCTCGTACATCAGGTCGACGATGAGCTTCAGCTCGTGCAGCACCTCGAAGTAGGCCATCTCCGGGGCGTAGCCGGCCTCGACCATGACCTCGAAACCGGTCTTGACCAGTTCCTCGGTGCCACCGCACAGCACGGCCTGCTCACCGAAGAGGTCGGTTTCGGTCTCTTCCTTGAAGGTGGTCTTGATGACGCCGGCGCGGGTACCGCCGATGCCCTTGGCATAGGACAGCGCCAGGGCCTGGCCCTCGCCCTTCGGGTCCTGCTCGATGGCGATCAGGGCGGGGACACCCTTGCCGTCGACGAACTGGCGGCGCACCAGGTGGCCGGGGCCCTTGGGGGCGACCATGCCGATGGTGATCTCGGCGGCCGGCTTGATCAGGCCGAAGTGGATATTGAGGCCGTGGCCGAAGAACAGGGCGTCGCCGTCCTTCAGGTTGGGCTCGATGTCATTGGTGAAGATCGACGCCTGGGCGGTGTCGGGGGCGAGCAGCATGATGACGTCGGCCCACTCCGAGACCTCGGCGGGGGTGCCGACGGTCAGCCCGGCCTCTTCGGCCTTGGCCCGCGACTTGGAGCCTTCCTTGAGGCCGATGCGGACCTCGACACCGGAGTCGCGCAGGCTCAGCGAATGCGCGTGCCCCTGGCTGCCGTAACCGATCACCGCGACCTTACGGCCCTGGATGATCGACAGGTCGGCATCGTCGTCGTAGAACATCTCGACTGCCACTTGGTGGTATCCCTTCTGACTTATTCGAACCCGCGAAACGCGGGAAACGGTAAACGAGGCACGTAATGCGGCCGGGCGCGGGGTGCGCCCGGCCACGGTTCAGCGGGTGGCGGTGATGGACTTGGGCCCGCGGCCCACGGCCACCACGCCGGATTGCACGATCTCCCGGATGCCGTACGGCTCGAGCATGCGCAGCAGCGCGTCGAGCTTGGACCGGGTGCCGGTCGCCTCGACGGTGAGGGCGTCGGGCGAGACGTCGATGACCTTGGCGCGGAACAGGTTGACCGATTCGATCACCTGGGTGCGCACGCTGGCGTCGGCGCGGACCTTCACCAGGATCAGTTCACGGGCCACGGAGGTCTCCGGGTCCTGTTCGACGATCTTGATCACGTTCACCAGCTTGTTGAGCTGTTTGGTGACCTGCTCGAGCGGAAGATCGTCCACTGTGACCACGATGGTCATCCGGGAGATCTCCTTGACCTCGGTGGCACCGACGGCCAGGGATTCGATATTGAATCCGCGGCGGGAGAACAGGCTGGCCACCCGGGCCAGCACACCCGGCTTGTCCTCGACCAGGACGCTGAGGGTGTGGGTGGTGCTCATGACGGGTTCCCCTCGGTCTCGGCCTGCTCGCGGTTCATGGCCTCGTGGATGATGGCGGGTTCGGCGGCCGTCTCGTCCTCGTCGAACAGCGGGCGGATCCCGCGGGCGGCCATGATCTCGTCGTTGCTGGTGCCCGCGGCGACCATCGGCCACACCTGGGCATCCTTGCCGACGATGAAATCGATCACCACGGGACGGTCGTTGATCGACTGTGCCTCGCGGATCGCGGCCTCGACGTCCTCTTCCTTCTCCACCCGGATACCGTGGCAGCCCAGCGCCTCGGCGAGCTTCACGAAATCGGGGATGCGCAGGCCGTGGGTCTTGAGGTCGGTATTGGAGTAGCGCTGGTCGTAGAACAGGGTCTGCCACTGGCGGACCATGCCCAGGTTGCCGTTGTTGATCAGCGCGACCTTGATCGGCACACCCTCCACCGCGCAGGTGGCGAGTTCCTGATTGGTCATCTGGAAGCAGCCGTCACCGTCGACCGCCCACACCTCACGGTCGGGCGCACCCATCTTGGCACCCATCGCGGCCGGAACCGCGTACCCCATGGTTCCGGCACCGCCGGAGTTCAGCCAGGTCCGCGGCTTCTCGTACTTGATGAACTGGGCGGCCCACATCTGGTGCTGGCCGACACCCGCGCAGTAGATGGCATCGGGGCCGGCCAGACGGCCCAGGGTCTCGATGACGTACTCCGGCGACACCGACCCGTCCGACGGCTTGCTCCAGCCGAGCGGGTAGGAGTCGCGGATGCCGTCGAGGTAGGTGCGCCAAGCGGTCAGATCGAGTTCGAAACCGGCCGGATCGGCGCGCAGGGTCTCGATGAGTTCGGTGATCACCTCGCGGCAGTCGCCGACGATCGGCACATCGGCGTGCCGGTTCTTGCCGATCTCGGCCGGGTCGATATCGGCGTGGATGACCTTGGCCCCGGGGGCGAAGGAATCCAGCTGCCCGGTGACACGGTCGTCGAAGCGGGCACCCAGGGTGACCAGCAGATCGGATTTCTGCAGGGCGGCCACCGCGGCCACGGTGCCGTGCATACCCGGCATACCCATATTGAGTTCGTGGCTGTCGGGGAACGCGCCACGCGCCATCAGCGTGGTGACCACCGGGATACCGGTCAGCTCGGCGAGCTCCAGCAGTTCGGCCGACGCATCGGACTTGATCACACCGCCGCCGACGTAGAGCACGGGCTGGGTGGACTCGGCGATCAGCCGGGCGGCCTCGCGCACCTGCTTACCGTGCGGTTTGGTGACCGGACGGTAGCCGGGCAGCCGCATCTCCGGCGGCCAGCTGAAGGTGGTCTGCTCCTGCAGCACATCCTTGGGGATGTCCACCAGCACCACCCCGGGCCGGCCGCTCGAGGCCAGGTAGAAGGCCTCGGCGAGGATCCGCGGGATATCGGCGCCCTCTTTGATCAGGAAGTTGTGCTTGGTGATCGGCATGGTGATGCCGGAGATATCGGCTTCCTGGAAGGCGTCGGTGCCGATGAGGCTGCGGCCGACCTGACCGGTGATCGCGACCATCGGCACCGAGTCCATCTGGGCGTCCGCGATGGGGGTCACCAGGTTGGTCGCGCCGGGACCGGAGGTCGCCATACACACCCCGACCTTGCCGGTGGCCTGGGCGTATCCGGTGGCCGCGTGGCCCGCGCCCTGCTCGTGCCGCACGAGCACATGGCGCACCTTGGTCGAATCGAAGAGCGGATCGTAAACAGGAAGGACAGCACCGCCCGGAATACCGAATACGGTGTCGACGCCGAGCTCCTCGAGGGAGCGGACGACGGACTGCGCGCCGGTGACCCGCTCGGGCGGGACCTGGCGGCGGTTCGCCTGGCTGGTCGGAGCGCCGGCCGGAGCCGACGGGTTCGAAGGCGCGGGCCTGCGGGCCGAAGGCCCGGGCCGGGTAGTTGGTGCGCTCACCGTCTTGGTTCCTTACTGCTTGTCGTTCACTGGTCCCGACATAAAAAAGCCCTCGACAGCCGGCGGCTGTTCGAGGGTGGCGCGTCGCAGTGCGAGCTGACGTATTCGACTCCGGATCGTCTGGCTCAGCGCTGGACGCGCCGGCCGATTACGAGCAACTCGTTTCGATTCACGCGCATGACGGTATGTGTGCGTGTGGTGCGGAGTCAAACAGCTGACCGCTGACTTCCCATTATGTGGGAAGGTAGCGGGTGCTCACGCCGGTCCGCCATGATGCGAGGATGGTGAGGTGTCATCACCGCATCAGTCCGTGCCACCTCCTGAATCGTCCCACAACCCCGCGACCGCGGAGGTAACGGGTGGGGATACGGCGCCGCCCGGACCGCGGCGTGTGATCCGCACGACACGGCTGTCGTTCCTCGGCGTGTTCCTCCTCGCGATGTGCGTGTTCTTCCCCATCGTGGGCTGGCCCGCCGGGCTGTTCTGGCTCGCGCTGATCCCCCTCGCCGTGCTCGTCTGGATCGTGCGGACACAGACGACGGTCTCGCCGGCTGGACTGGATCTGCGGTCGGTCTTCTCCTCCCGGCACATCGACTGGGCACAGGTTAAAGGCCTGAGCATCCCCAAACGCGGATTCGTCCGCGCCCATCTGGACGACGACAGCGAGGTGCCGCTGCCGGCGGTGAGCTACGACCGGCTGCGTGATCTGGTGGACGCCTCCGGCGGGCGTATCCCGGACCCGTTCGCGGTCCCCGATCCCGCCCAGGCAGAATCCGACGCCGACGCCGACGCTGCCGCCACCGACGCTGGTGCGTCCGATGACAGCGCGCCCGGCACCGAGGCAGGCCCCGCGGCCGCCGACCCGGCGAGGGCCGAACCGCAGACCGTTGAACCGTCGGGCACCGCATCGGCGGCGGACGACGCGCCGACCGGCGACGAAGCGGCCGGGAACGCGGCATCGAGTAACGCGACTTCCGAACACCCCACGCCCGGCGACACCGACGCCGACCGTTCCGCGCCCGCGGAGACGACTTCCGATGCCGCGGCCGCCGGTGATACGCCCGCCGACCGGCCCTCGACCGCCGGCTCCGACACGCCGCGTGGCGCGTCCCCCACCGCAGGGGCTGCCGATACCGCCCCCGGGCCGGCTTCCGAACGGGAGTAGCCTGGAAAACCGCCGATCGCACCCGAGCGCGGTCCCCGCGCCGGGCGATACGGCGCTGTCGCAACTTTCAGCCCCGCGACCCGACCGAGGACACTCATGCCACCGCTTCGTTCCCGAACAACCACCATCGGCCGCAATGCCGCCGGCGCCCGCGCCCTGTGGCGGGCCACCGGTATGACCGATTCCGATTTCGGTAAGCCGATCGTCGCCATCGCCAACTCCTACACCCAGTTCGTGCCCGGGCACGTACACCTCAAGGACGTCGGTGAGATCGTGGCCGGCGCGGTGCGGGAAGCGGGCGGGGTACCGCGGGAATTCCACACCATCGCGGTGGACGACGGTATCGCCATGGGTCACGGCGGCATGCTCTATTCGCTGCCCAGCCGGGAGATCATCGCCGATTCGGTGGAGTACATGGTGAACGCGCACACCGCCGACGCGCTGGTGTGCATCTCCAACTGCGACAAGATCACCCCCGGCATGCTGAACGCCGCCATGCGGTTGAACATCCCCACCGTCTTCGTCTCCGGCGGCCCGATGGAGGCCGGTAAGGCCGTGGTAGTGGGCGGTGTCGCGCAGGCCCCGACCGACCTGATCACCGCGATCGCGGCCAGCGCGAATTCCGCGGTGACCGATGACGGATTGAGCGAGGTCGAGCGCAGCGCCTGTCCGACCTGCGGTTCCTGCTCCGGCATGTTCACCGCCAACTCCATGAACTGCCTCACCGAGGCCCTGGGTCTCGCGCTGCCGGGCAACGGGTCGACGCTGGCCACCCACGCGGCCCGCCGTGCCCTGTTCGAGCGCGCGGGCACGATCGTCGTCGATATCGCCACCCGCTGGTACCGCGACGACGACGCCTCGGTGCTGCCGCGCAATGTCGCGAACGAGAAGGCCTTCCGCAACGCCATGGCCCTGGACGTCGCGATGGGCGGGTCCACCAACACCGTGCTGCACACCCTGGCCGCGGCGCAGGAGGGCGAGATCGATTTCGATCTGCACACCATCGAGGCCATCAGCCGCAAGGTGCCGACGCTGTCGAAGGTTTCGCCGAACTCGGACTATCACATGGAGGATGTGCACCGGGCCGGCGGTATCCCCGCCATCCTCGGCGAGCTGCGCCGGGGCGGTCTGCTGGAAACCGATGTGACGACCGTGCACAGCGCGTCGGTGGACGAATGGCTCGACACCTGGGACATCCGTTCCGGCAAGGCGTCCGAGGAAGCGCTGGAACTCTTCCACGCGGCGCCGGGCGGGGTGCGCACCACCGAACCCTTCTCGACCGAGAACCGCTGGTCTTCGCTGGACACCGATGCGGCGGGCGGCTGCATCCGCGATATCGAACACGCCTACACCGCCGAGGGTGGGCTGGTCGTGTTGCGCGGCAATATCGCGGTCGACGGCGCGGTGCTCAAAACCGCCGGTATCGACGAGGAACTGTTCTCCTTCGAGGGCCCCGCCGTGGTGGTGGAGTCCCAGGAGGAAGCCGTCTCGGTGATCCTGGGCAAGAAGATCCAGCCCGGTGATGTGCTCGTGGTGCGCTACGAGGGTCCGGCCGGCGGACCGGGGATGCAGGAGATGCTGCATCCGACCGCGTTCCTCAAGGGCGCGGGCCTGGGCAAACAGTGCGCCCTGATCACCGACGGCCGGTTCTCCGGCGGTACCTCGGGCCTGTCGATCGGCCATATCTCGCCGGAGGCGGCCAGCGGCGGCGTGATCGGCCTGGTGGAGAACGGCGACCGGATCCGCATCGATGTCGCGACCCGCACCCTGGAGGTCGTCGTCGACGAGGCGGTGCTGGCCGAACGCCGGGCCAAGATGGAGGCCCGCGAACGGCCATGGCAGCCGCAGAACCGGGAACGGCCGGTCACCACCGCGCTGCGCGCCTATGCCGCGCTGGCGACCTCCGCCGACAAGGGCGCGGTCCGGCAGGTGCCCTGACGCGCCCCCGCAGCAACGAAAAGGCGCTCCCTCGGATCCGAGGGAGCGCCTTTTCGTCTCGCGATGTCAGTCGAAGGGACCGATACCGGTCAGCGGGTTACCGTTCTGCAGCCACCAGTAGGTGAGCACCGCGGCCGCGACCGCCAGGACGAAGACCACGAACGATCCCGCCCCCGGCCGGACCGCCCAGCCCCGTCCTCGGTCGAGCGACCAGCGTCCGGGCCCGGTGAAGATGATGGCGACCGCGGCGCCGGCCAGGATGCTCTCCATCTCGACCGCGCCCGGGCCGGCCTTGTACTGGAACCCGGGGTACATCCCCTGCTTCCAGAACCAGGCGTCCAGGATCACCGCGAGCACCGCGCCCGCGGCCAGCGGGGTGGCCAGGCCCAGGATCAGCAGCGCCCCGCCACCCACCTCGCCGGCGGTCACCATGGCGGCGGCCAGCGAGGGATGCTGCCAGCCGCTGCTCTCCATCATGGCTTTGGTGCCGTCCAGACCGGGACCGTGGAACCAGCCCGTCAGTTTCTGCAGGCCGTGGTAGAGGAAGGTGGCTCCGACGACCAGCCGCAGGATGAAGAGCCCGAAGTCGAGGGTGCCGCGGCGGAAATCGCCGTTGCGGCGGCGCAGGCCCCCGGTGGGCTGATTACCGGCCGGCGGAATGCTCGCGTAGTCGTAGGTGTCGTCGCGGCCCCCGCCGACGCCGGGGCCGCCGGGGCCCGGTGTGTCGGCCGGTGTGCCACCGGTGGTCGCCGATGCGTTCACCGGAATCTCCTTCGTCATGGCCACTCGGGGGAACTGGCCGGTCGGGGAATCGTAGGGACTCCCGACCCCGCCCGCGGTCGTCGATACCGCGCGCTGCTCTCCGGTAGACAGATTCCCGGGCCCCGCGGCCTCGGAGGACGCGGACCCGTTTCTCGCCTTGGCACTCACTCCTCAACAGTAAGCGGACGAACCGCCCGGCACCGGCTGAATCGGCGGCGTGTCCGTGCCATGCGCCGTCGCGTGTCGCAGGGTGGACGCAACCCGCGTGTGCGGACGCTTCCCGCCGCGACAGGGCCTTCGGGGCACGGCCGGGGTCGTTTCCACTACGTTGGGAGATTATGAGGTCGGTTGGCGCGCGGCGCGTGACGGTGGGGCTGGTACTCGGAGCGTTGGTGCTGAGTGGATGCGCCCGATTCGACGATTCCGCATCCAGTCCGTTCACCCCGGAACCGACGCTGGACGGCGCGGAACTCGAGCCCAAGAAACCCCAGCAGTCCGAGAGCTCCACCACCCGGCCCAGCGGTCCGTGTATCGACCCGGACCCGGCCGTGGTGGTGAGCTGCCTCGACACCACCGGCGGGCTGGTCGAGATGGGCGGGTACGCGCTGGTGGCCGAACGCCGCACCGGCCGGATCCTGCAGGTGACGCCGGAACAGCCACCGGTCGAAGTGGCCCGGGTCGACGTCGATCCCGCGGGGGACGGCGGGTTGAGCGATATCGCGATCTCCCCCACCTACGCCGAGGACGGGTTGATCTACGCCTACGTCACCACGCCCAGCGACAACCGGGTGGTGCGGTTCGCCGAGGGTGGGCCGGCCAAGCCGGTATTGACCGGAATCCCCAAGGGCACCACCGGCAATCGCGGCGCGATCGAATGGTCGAAACCCGATCAGATGCTGGTGCTCACCGGCGATACCGGCGATCCGGCCGCGGCCGCGAATCCCGGCAGCCGCGCCGGGAAACTGCTGCGGGTGAACAATCCGAGCTCCAGCGGAGACGCACCCACTGAGGTCGCGGTCGCCGGAATCGGTTCGGCCGGTGATATCTGCCTCGGTGGCGACCAGATCTGGATCACCGACCGCACCCCCACCATGGACCGGCTCCAGCGGATCGCCCCCGACGGCGCGGTCACCACCGCGTGGACCTGGCCCGACCGGCCGGGGGTGGCCGGATGCGCGGTGACTCCCGAGGGCGTGGCGATCTCGCTGACCGACGCGAAAGCGCTCGCGATGGCCGCGCCGGACCCCAAGACCTACGCGGTGACCGCACCCCCGAGTGTTTTCGTCGCCAACAAGTACGGTCGTCTGCTCGGCGCGTCCCCGGCGATGGACGGGACGATCTGGGTATCGACGGCGAACAAATCCGACGGTGGCGAGCCGACGCCGAACGACGATCGCGTCGTGCGCATCCCGCCGCCGTCCGCCGGTGGCGGCGGACCGGACTAGATGTACTGACCCGAGACATTGATCGAACGGCCGAGTGCGGACCGTTCTGGAGTCGGGCGGTTGCTGAGGGATCTACCTGAGGCTGTTGACCAGTTGCTCGATGCGTGGCTGTTCGAGCAGCGAGTAGATCCCGGCGATCTGCCCGTAGGTGATGACGAAGGCCATGATCGAGACGGGCCGCTGGTTCGCGTAGACGATGACTGCTGCGCTGCCGTTTACCGTGATCGGCTCGAAGGTGGCGTTCGGAATGGCGAATGCCGCTGCGCGCCGGGTCACGTTTTCCGGACGGCGGATGGTGGCGGTCGCGGCGGTTCCGGTGGCTCCGCCCTCGGCGTGGAATGTGATCTCGGGATGCAGCAGCGCGAGGAGTGTGTCGAGGTCACCGTCGCGAGATGCTGCGAAGAAGGCGCTGACCACACTGCGTTGGCCGGCAGGGTCGGTCTCGATCGCGGCCGGGTCCACGGCGTGCACTCGTTGTCGAGCGCGGCTCGCGAGTTTACGGGTCGCTTCAGTCGACATGCCGAGCACGGCGGCGATCTCGCCGAACTGCATTCCGAAGGAGTCGTGGAGCACGAACGCGAGGCGCTCGGGTGGTGTCAGACTCTCCAGCACGATGTGGAGCGCCAGGCTGATCTGCTCGGCGAGAAGGGTCTGGTCCTCTGGGCCCAGGGCCTCCTCCGGACGCAGACGGAGCTCGGGCCCGGTTGCGTCGGTGGGAGATTCGGGCCGCGCGGCGCGTGCTCTCAGCTTGTTGAGGCAGATGCGTGAGACGACCGTGGTCATCCATCCGTCGAGGTTTGTCACGGCCGGGAGATCGGTTGCTCCCGGCCGGCTGAGGCGGACCCAGGCATCTTGGACAGCGTCTTCGGCGTCGCCACGGTTGCCGAGGATCCGGTGCGCCAGTGCGGTCAGTCGTTGGCGGTTGTCCTCGAAGTGTCTGCTGAGCTGTTCGGCGGGGTCCATCGGTCACGTCCTTGTGTTGCGGGGTGTCAGTTCCCATGACACGCCTACCACCGAGAACGTGACAGGAGCCCGATGTGATGACCCCGAACCGATCAACACCAAACCTGGATCCCGGCCAACGGCGGCGGATGACGCTCCTGGCGTTGTGTCTGGCCGGTTTCGTGATCCAGCTCGACGTCACCATCATCAATGTCGCTCTCCCGACGATCCAACACGAGCTCGATGCCGCAACCGGCGCGTTGGAGTGGATCATCAGTGGCTACGCCCTCGGGCTTGCCGCGCTGATCCCCCTGATGGGGGCACTCGGTGATCGCCTCGGGCATCGCCCGGTCCTGTTGGCCGGTCTGGTCGTGTTCGGCCTCTGCTCTGTGGGAGCGGCCCTTGCACCCAGCTCTTCGGTACTCATAGCTGCCCGTATCGGTCAAGGTGTAGGCGGCGCAGCGATCTCGGCGCTCACACTCGCCGTCCTGACCGACACCTACCCGCCCGCCCAGCGCGGTCACGCAATCGGCTGGTGGGCAGCCGTCGGCGGCGTCGGCTTCGGTGCGGGCCCGATCGCAGGCGGCCTATTGCTCTCAACGTTCGGCTGGTCGACGATCTTCTGGGTCAACCTTCCGATCGTCGTCGTCACGGTCGGCTTGGTCCTCCTGGCGGTTCCCGGAGCCGCCTCGCTCTCCGATCCGCAACCACTCGACGTGCCGGGGGTCGTACTCGCGTCGCTGGGTCTGGCAGCAGTGACGTTCGGTCTGATCACCGCGAGCGAGATTCCGTGGAAGCCGGTGCCGACCCTGGTGCCGCTGGTCCTCGGTGCCCTCGCCCTCGCGGCGTTCATGCAGTGGCAGCGCCACGCCGGCGAGCCGTTGGTTCCCCGAGCTGTCCGCGGCAACACGACGTTCATCAGCGCCTGTGCCATCTACTTTCTCAGTTACCTCGCGTTCAGCGGCACGCTCTACTACGTCACCTTGATGTTCCAGAACCTTCTCGGCTGGTCCGCCCTTCGCACCGGGCTGTCCTGGCTGCTGATGAACGTCCCGTTCCTTCTCACGGCCCAGATGGCCGGGAAACTCGCTCAACGCTTCACGTCACGGGCCATCGGCACTACGGGTTGTACAGCCGGAGCGCTCGGGGTCGCAGCGCTGAGCACGTTGACGTCAACTACCCCCTTCGCCGTTGCCGCGGTGGGATACCTGGTCGCTGGAGTCGGCTTCGGGCTCCTGGTTCCCGGAATCACGAACGTGGCCATGCGCGACGTCGCCGGCCCGGTGTCGGGTGCCGCCTCAGCGGTTCTGAACTCCTCCCGTCAGCTCGGTACGGCGGTAGGACTCGCACTCGTCGGGGCCGTCGGCGCGGCCGTCACCCGACACAGCTGGGGAGCATCGCGATACGGGCAAGCCCACATTCCCTCAGGCCCCCTCGCGACGGGGAGCCTCCACGGGCTCCCAGCACGGATGCAGGCGACAGCCAGCAATGCGTTCGAAATCGGATACCACGTCGCGCTCGGGGTCTGCATCGCCGGCCTCCTGGTCGCCGCGTTCCTCTCAGCGCACGCGTTCAAACAGAACACAGCCCCCATAGGGACGGCAACCGCGAAGGAACCGAGCCTGGAAGGCACACCAACGCAGCCCTGACTCCGCGAGCCCGACTCGAGGCCACCCAAATCGGTCGTCAACCCCCGCGCCCCCCAAACCCCGAGGTCGCCGCGCGGTTTCAGTGCTCCCGGCCCACCGTCAAACGGTGGGCTACCCAGTACGCCCCGCGAGGCCGAACGCCGGGCAGGTCAGCCGATGTCGTTCGCGCGTGCCGCGATGATGGCGGCGAGTTCGGCGGGTCGCTCCTCCGGAATCCAGTGTGCGGCGTCGAGGGTTTCGCCGCGAAAAGGTCCGGTCACGTATTCGGCCGTCAGTTCGGCACCCCTACGTGCCATGAAAACGTCCCGGCTGCCCCACACATGCGTCGTCGGGACACCGACAGCGCGCCGCGGCGCGCCGAGTGGCATCGCCCTGTACCAGTTCAGCGCGTAGTGCAGTGCTCCGCCGTCGACGATATCGCGCCGGATCCGGCCGAACTGTTCGTCGTCCATCCGCGACAGTTCCCGGGCCCGGCGTTGCCACTGCGGGCCGCGTGCGGCATCGGCCGCGCGAAATCCGCGCGAGATCACCACTTCGGGTAGCCACGGCGCCTGGAACAACACCATGTAGAACGTGCGGAACAACTGGGCACTGCTGGCGCAGGATCGGACGAAAGCCATGGGATGCGGGACCGATACCGAGGTGAGCGTACGCACCAGGGACGGGTGCGTCGCCGCGGTCGACCAGGCCACAGCCGATCCCCAGTCGTGGCCGACGAGATGGACCGGTCCGGCACCGAGCGTGTCGATCAGCGCCGCCGTATCACCGACCAGCGCGCTCATCCGGTAGGCGAACCGCCCCCGCGGCCGGGCGCCGGGCGAGTACCCGCGCTGATCCGGCGCGATCGTGCGGTAGCCGTGCTCGTGCAGATAGGGCGTGAGACGCGCCCATTGCCGGGAGGTCTGCGGGAATCCGTGCAGTAACACGATCGGAACGCCGTCCGACGGACCGTCGTCGACCACATCGAAGGTGAGCCCGTCGTTGGTGAACGTTGTCAGGCGATTGTTCATGAGGCCCCCGGCCGGTACGCGTCGATCCAACGGTGCCACCGTATCGTCAGGCGCCGGCCGCGGCGACCGGTTGCCGGAGGATGGTGCGGAGTTTCTCGGGCGCCACCTTGCGTGCGTCACCGAGATAGATCTCGTGGTGCCGGCCGACCATCCGGAACCCGTTGTCCGGGACGAACTCGTGGTGCATCCGGGCCAGCACCTCGGCTTCGTCGTCGTAGGAGCCGATATGCAATGTCTGCACACATCGCCCCTCCGAGAGGGTCTCCAGGCGTACGTCGTGCAGTCGCCGCGGGCGATCACCGGCCGCGACCTGCTCGACGACAGCCGCGAACAGGTCCCGGTCGATCCAGTCCGGGACCATGATCATCAACGTCCAGTCCCAGCGGGACTTGTCGCACGCGGCGGTGAAGGCGTCCATCTCGTCGGCCCACCACAGACCTTCCAGCGGCATCACGACATAGTCGCGGCCGAGCTCGCGTTTGCTGGCGAATTTCAGCTTGTAGGCCAGCGGGTAGAGGGCCTCGGTCGCGTGACCGAAGGCAGGGTCGGCATTGGGATCACCGTGCCCGTCGATCATGAGGTACTGCAGATCGGGTACCTCCACCACCTGGAATCGGCCCTGCCGGGCCCGGTAGGCCGGGATCTCCTTCTTGAAGTCGACCTTGCCGGCTGTCGCCTCGTGTGTCATCGGGCACCTGGACTCGCGCGGCGAGCCACGACCTCTCTGCCTCGAGGAGGCTCAGGGAATAGGAGAAGACCTCACGCGCGGGCACCGCGAGAGGTGATTGCGCGGACGCCGCCGCCTCGACGGCGGCGATACGAACCTCCAGCTGCCGGAGCCGGTCGGCGAGTGCGCGCCGGTATTCCGGTTCCGACAGCAGGGGCAGATTCGAGACACCCACGAGAAAGGGATGCGGGACCGGGTGCGGCTCCGCGACGAGCGCGAGCGCTGTACGGGCGGCGACCTCCTGCCCCGCCTCGGTGGCGCGGAAGACGCGGCGCCCCTTCGCGGCGGCGGGCGCCTCGGCGTGCACCAGCCCGCGTTTTTCCAGCTTGGTGAGCAGGTAGTAGATCGACGAGAACCCGATCTCGGTCCACTGCCGTATCCCGCGACGCTCGATAACCTGCTCGAGGTCGTAACCGTGCTGCGGGAACTCGATGATCAGACCGAGGACGACGAGTTCGGCCGGGGTGAGCTCCACGCCGCTATTCTAGCACTAGAATAGGCCGCTCCGCTGAACGCCCCTCAGCGGTGGAGGACCGCCGTACGTGGCGCTACTGGCTTGGCCGCGACGCGAACCGGCCCGTCCCGCACGAGGCGGGACGGGCCGGTATACGAATTCCGCGGGAGCTATCCGCCGCACGCGGCGAGCACGAGCTCCCGCACCCGCGCCGCGTCGGCCTGGCCGCGCGTGGCCTTCATGACATCGCCGACGATCTTGCCTGCCGCCTGCACCTTGCCCGACCGGATCTTGTCGGCGATATCGGGATTGGCGGCCAGCGCCTTGTCGACCTCGGCCTGCAGCGCGCTGTCGTCGCTGACCATGCCCAGGCCCTTGCTGTCCACGATATGAGCCGGGTCCCCCTCACCGTCGAGCACCAGGTCGACCACCTGTTTGGCGACCTTGTTGTTCACCGTCTTCGCTTCGACCAGGCCGATCACCTCGGCCACCTGGGCCGGTGTGATCGGCAGGTCCTCGAGGGCGACACCGCGCTCGTTGGCCTTCTCGGTGAGGTAGGCGACCCACCAGGAACGCGCCTCCTTGGCGGGGGCGCCCGCGTCGACCGTCGCGATGATCAGATCCAGCGCACCGGCGTTCACCAGATCGCGCATCACCTCGTCGGAGACACCCCAATCCGACTGGATACGCGCGCGGCGCAGCCACGGATACTCGGGGATCGTGTCGCGCAGCCCCTCGACCCAGGCCGCGTCGGGCGCGACCGGTTCCAGATCGGGTTCGGGGAAGTAGCGGTAGTCCTCGGCGGTCTCCTTGCGGCGGCCCGGAGAGGTGGACCCGTCGGCCTCGTGGAAGTGCCGGGTCTCCTGGATCACCTCGCCGCCGGTCGCCAGCACCGCGCCCTGGCGGCGCATCTCGAACCGGACCGCGACCTCGACGCTCTTGAGGGAGTTCACGTTCTTGGTCTCGGTGCGGGTACCGAAGACCTCGGCGCCGACCGGCATGAGCGAGACATTGGCGTCGCAGCGCAGCGAACCGTGTTCCATCCGGACATCGGAGACGTTCAGGGATTTCAGCAGATCACGCAGGGCGGTGACATACGCGCGCGCGACCTCGGGCGCACGGTCGCCGGCGCCGGTGACGGGTTTGGTGACGATCTCGATGAGCGGCACCCCGGCCCGGTTGTAGTCGAGCAACGAATGACTCGCCCCGTGGATACGACCGGTCGCGCCGCCGACATGGACCGATTTACCCGTGTCCTCCTCCATGTGCGCGCGCTCGATCTCCACCCGGAAGATGGTGCCGTCGTCGAGCGGGACATCGAGGTATCCCCCGGTGGCGATGGGTTCGTCGTATTGGCTGATCTGGTAGTTCTTCGGCTGGTCGGGGTAGAAGTAGTTCTTGCGCGCGAATCGGCCCCACGGCGTGATGGAACAGTTGAGCGCCAGTCCGATCCGCACCGCCGACTCGACGGCCTGCTGGTTGACCACCGGCAGCGAACCGGGCAGACCCAGGCACACCGGGCAGACCTGGGTGTTGGGGTCGGCGCCGAAGGTGGTCGGGCAACCGCAGAACATCTTGGTCGCGGTGTTCAGCTCGACATGGACCTCCATACCGAGCACCGGCTCGTACCGGGTGACGACCTCGGCGTAATCCATGAGTTCGACGGTGGGTGCGCTCATGGCCCACAGTCTAAGCGTGCAGGTCTGCCTCCTCGGTGGGCGGTCAGTCCCCCCGGACCCGTGCGCCGAGCCAGCCGGTGACCGTATCGAGGGCCAGCGGATCGATGGTCGTCTGGATGGACTCGTACTCGCCGGGCAGGCCGGATGCGGCGGGCTGCATCAGATGGTTGAGCCCGTCCAGTACCGTCACCGTGGCGTCCGGGTCGGCGCCCAGCAGTTCACGCATGGGCTGCTCGTTCTGCGCCGGCGGGACCTGTACATCCTTGGACCCGAAGAACGCCAGCACCGGAATCCGCAGCGCGGCCAGCGCGGGAGCCGGATCATAGGAGACCAGCGCGGCCATATACGGGGTGTTCTCGCCGGTGAGAGCCTCGGAGACAGTGCGCAGATCCTTCGGCAGCGTGCGGTTGTAGGTCTCCGACAGCCGCGCGGCCTTGGTGAGCCGACCGGCCCGCAGCGCGGCGGTCCAGTCCCGCAGGAAGGCGAGATGGGCATCCAGTTGCGCCGGGGTGGCGCCGGCCTCGGCGAAGGTCCGGCGGCCCTGCGCCAGCACGATCTCGGTACCGGGAACGGCGGGTGCGGCCATCAGAATGGAGAACGCGATCCCGTTCTCGGGCCGCGCGGTCACCAGCGGCGCCAGATAACCACCTTCGGAATGCCCGAGCAGGCCGATGCGGCCGGAGTCGATCTCCGGGCGCGCGCGCAGGAAACGCAGCCCGGCCTCGACATCACCGGCCAGATCGGCGTAATTCGCCTGATTCAGGTTGCCGCCGGTGCCACCGACCCCGCGATCGTCGGTGCGCAGCACCGCGTATCCCGCGCGGGTGAGGGTATCGGCCAGTAGGAGGAAGGGCTGGTGCCCGGCGATCTCCTCGTTCCGGTCCTGGGGTCCGCTGCCGCCGATGAGGACGACCGCCGGTAGCGGCCCGGTGTCCGCCGCGGGACGGGTCAGGGTGCCCGCGACGGTGATACCGCCGCTCGGGTACGAGACATCCTCGGAGATATAGGGGTACGGCGGCGCGGGCTGCTGGGGACGGGCCGGCGGACCGACCGGTCGGCGGGCGAGCCGCAACCCGAAACTGTGCCCGGCCTGGCGGAAGTCACCCACGATGGTATCGGCCGATTCGTCGAGTCGGCCCGCGAACCGCGCGTCGCCGGGGACGTCCGGCACCCCGAACTCCACCCGGTCCGGTTCGGCCACCACCTCGGCCAGGGCGTGGCCAGCCACTCGTTCGGCGGGTATGTCGATCCGCCCGCTGTGCCGGCCGGTGAAATCCACCGCGACCACGACCGGCGCACCGGGCACCTCGATCGCCCCGTGCCATTGCCCGCGCACCCGGTCGTCGACGGCGCCGCCCGGGCAACCGGCGACCATCGGGACGAGCATCGAGAGAACCGCAACCAGCAACACTCCCCTGCCATGGCGCATGGACCGACTGTATCCCCGTGCCACGGCCCGACCCGGGCGAAGCACCGAGGTCGCGCCCACGATTTCGGCCGGACGGCCGAAACCGGTCCGGCCGGGCGGCGCTCAGCCGAAGAAGGCCCGGGCTTCGTCGTAGCGGTCGGCCGGAACACGTTTGAGCTGTTTGGTCGCCTCGTGCAACGGCACCAGTCCGATCTCGGTACCCCGCAGGGCCACCATCTGACCGAAATGCCCGGCGTGCACGGCTTCGGCCGCGTGCAGGCCGAATCTGGTCGCCAGCACCCGGTCGTACGGGGAGGGGCTGCCGCCGCGCTGCACATGCCCCAGCACCGTCGTGCGGACCTCCTTGCCGATGCGGCGTTCGATCTCCACCCCCAGCTGCTGCGCGACACCGGTGAACCGTTCGTGCCCGAACTCGTCGACCCCGCCCTCCCGCAGGGTGAACCCGGAATCGGGGGCCGGATGCGAGCCCTCGGCGACCACGCAGATGAAATGTTTGTCCCCGCGCTGGAAGCGGCTCTTGATGAGTGCGCAGACCTCGGTCACGTCGAAGGGCTGTTCGGGGACCAGTGTCAGGTGAGCGCCCGCCGCCATACCGGCGTGCACGGCGATCCAGCCCGCGTGCCGGCCCATGACCTCGACCAGCATGACCCGCTGATGGGATTCCGCGGTGGTGTGCAGCCGGTCGATGGCCTCGGTGGCGATGGACAGGGCCGTGTCGTGGCCGAAGGTGACATCGGTGCAGTCGATATCGTTGTCGATCGTCTTCGGCACGCCGACGACGGGAACGCCTTCCTCGGACAGCCAGCTGGCGGCGGTCAAGGTGCCCTCCCCGCCGATCGGGATGAGCGCCTCGATGCCGTTGTCGTCGAGGGTCCGGCGGATCTGTCCCAGGCCCGCGCGCAGGATATCGGGATTGGTACGCGCTGTACCGAGCATGGTGCCACCCTTGGCGAGCAGGCGGTCGGTGCGATCGTCGTTCTGGATCCGGATCTTGCGGTCCTCCAATAATCCGCGCCAGCCGTCCTCGAAGCCCACGATCGCGTCACCGTAGCGGCCGTTCGCGGTGCGAACGACAGCGCGGATCACCGCGTTCAGTCCCGGGCAGTCCCCACCTCCGGTCAGGATTCCGATGCGCATGGCGCCCATCTTGCCCGCTGCGCGACACCTTCGCCGCGTCGGGCCCGTGAATGTCCGGTAACACCCGCGCACCCTGCGGGCGGGCCGCTCACCGCGCCGGGCAGGACCCGCCGGTGAACTCGCCCAGATGCTGTGAGATCAGGGCCGCCATCTCGTCGAGGAGATCCATCCCGTCGGAGAAGGTGCCCGAATCCGGTTGCGCCGCAAGCGCTATCGCGACCGAACCGCCACTGGCCGGTACCAGGCCGAACTGACGCACCAGATAGGCGCCGTCGGTGTCCGGACCCCAGCCGCCCTTGAACTCGGCCGTATCGAATACCGAACCGAGACCCCACTGCTGGTTCGCGCTGACCGAACCCATCAACTGCACGACCTTGTCCGATCCCGGAAGGCAGGGCAGTTTGGAGGCGAACCGCACCTGGTCGGCGAGCGACCAGTCGGACTGGCCGAACGAGGAGTACTCCGCGCGCTCGGGCTTCTCGGCCACGACGGTGACGCTGTCCCCGCCCTCGCGCAGCACCGCCTGCACCGACTGGGCGGCTTCCCGCGGGGTCCCCAGCGCGGACCACAGGCTGTCCGCGGCGGTGTTGTCCGACGCGGTGATGGCGGCCGAGGCCGCATAGGACTGGCCGCCGGGGTTCTTCCGTTCGGCGGCCACCACCAGCGGAACCTTCATGGTCGACCACGCGGGACCGGTGGTCCACTTGCCCAATCCGACGAACTGCTCACCACCCACCGGCATGATCGCCAGACCCAGCTTCCCTTTCGCCGACTGCTCCAGCACCGTGAAATCGGCGGCCAGCGTGCCCGGGATGGTGATCGAGACTTTTCCGCCCGGCGCTTCGGCCGCCGCCTGGGTGATCGAGGTGGTGAGCGGCCGCTTCTCGGGCTCGGAGCCGCAGGCCGGCGCGACGGCCGCGACGAGCAGGCAGGCGGTGACCGCGAGCAGGCGACGGACCAGTGGGAGTTCCCGTTTCTTTTCGGCCGACACTTCTCTCCGCATGGCTCTTGTGATCTCCCACAGTCCCGATGATTCGTACCCGGTCGGAAAACCGTACTCCATCGGCGGCCCCGGCCCGGCCCGGATGAGCCCCCCGAACCCGCGATCGAGGGCGCGGTTCCTCGTCCACCAGCAGGTCAGTAGAGGTAGACGACGGCGTTGTTCCCGCCTCGGCAGGTGACCACACCGCCCGCGGCGACGCATTCCAGCGTGTAGGCCTGGCCGGTCACCGGACTGGTGGCCTCGACCGACACCGGATCGCCCGCACCCGAGACCACGGCGGGATCGAGGTAGGCCTGCCGGACCGCCTCGGCGAATTCGCAGCTGGTCACCTCGCTACCGGTTGCCGCCGAACCGTATTCGGAGCCGCCCGACGACGCTCCCGAACAGGGCTGCGCACCCGCGGGCAGATCGGCCCGGGACGTGGTGGTCGCCGACGTGGTGGTGGTGGTACGCGCGGAGGTGGTGGCGGAGGGTTCGGTGCTGCTGTCGGCCGCGGAGGTCCGTTCGGGTGCCGAGGTGGTGGCCGCGCCGGTGGTATCGGCGGCGCCGGTGGATTCCGAGCCCTCGGAACCACCGAGGAACTGGATACCGAGTACCGCGAGGATCACCACCACCGCGAACACCCCGACACCGGTCATTATCGGAACGACCCTGGATCGTTCGCCCCCGGGTGCGGCCTCGCGTACCGGCGCGTTCGCGGCATAACTGTCGCGATAGCCGGCCTCGTAGGCGGCCGCGTAGGAGTCGGCCGGGGGCGCACCGGGATCTTCGGCCCGGTAACCGTAGTGGTCGCCGGAGGCCGGAGCGTCGTAGCGGCCGGTCGGCTCGGACGCCGGGTACTGCTCTCGAGAGGCACGGCTCGCGTCCTCCGCGGAATAGGCGAGCCCGGGAGGCGTCCGATCCACCGGCTGATAGGCACGAGTCGCGTCCTCGGCGGAGTAGGCGAGCCCCGCACGACCCTCGCCCACCGGCTGATAGGCACGAGTCGCGTCCTCGGCGGAATAGGCCGGTCCCACAGGTTCCTCGTCCACCGGCTGGAAGACCCGGGTGGGGTCCTCGGCCGCCGGAAGCGGATAGCCGGGTTCACCGTAGACGCGGGTGGCCTGATCGTGCGGGTAGAAATCCGCGACCGGCATACCCCCGGTCGCGGGCGCCGGGTTCTCGTACTGTAACGGATCGACGGCCGGGTGCAACTGCTCGTTCTGATAGAGATGCGCGTCCGGGAACGGCCGGATACCGCCGGGCGGGGCCTCGGGGTCGGCGGGGACGGGATCGTCGGCCGGCAGCGGAGTGAATTCGGTTTCGGTGGGCCGGAACGAGGTCGGGTCGCCGGGGATGATGGCGGGCAAGGTGGTGGCCGGGTCGTGCGCATCCTCCTCGCGCGGTATCCGGACCACCAGGGTGGGAATTCCGCCGGTCGGCGGCGCCGACGGACCGGGTACCGCGTGGGTAGCGGGAGATTCGCCGGAGTGCGACTCGGGGCCGACGGGGTACGGGGGGCGCGCCGGAGAGTTCAACGCGGTGCGGGCGGCTACAGCTAGTTCACCTGCCGTAGCGAAACGCTCGTGCGGATCCTTGGCCATACCCCATGCGATCACATCATCGAGCGCGGCCGGTAATCCGGTTCGCTGCACGCTTGCTCGCGGTGGCGGTGCGGTGAGATGCGAGCGGATCAACACGCCCACACTGCTCGCCGGAAACGGCGTCGCACCGGTGAGACATTCGTGCAGCACACAGGCGAGGGAATAGATATCGGCGCGCGGGGTCACCGGGCCGCTGTCGAACCGCTCCGGCGCCATGTACGTATAGGACCCGATCGCCACACCCGCCTGCGTCACGCCGGTATCGCTCTCGTGGCGGGCGATCCCGAAATCGGCCAGATAGGCGAAGTCGGCCGGGGTGACGAGGATATTCGCCGGTTTCACATCACGGTGCACCAGACCGCCCTCGTGCGCGGCGTCCAGCGCGGCGGCGATCTGCTCGATCACGCCGACCGCGCGCTGCGGGCTCAGCGGCCCCTCCGCCTGCAACAGGGCCCGCAGGTCGGTGCCCTGGACCAAGCGCATATCGATGAACAGCCGGCCGTCGATAACACCCCAGTCGTGGATCGGGATGATGTGCGGTTCGGCGAGGCGGGCCGCGGCCTGCGATTCCCGGCGGAAGCGGATCTGGTACTCGGGGTCCCCGGCGAGCGCGTCGGACAGCAGTTTGAGCGCGACGACCCGTTCCTTCACGGTGTCGTAGGCCTCGTAGACCTCGCCCATCCCGCCTTTACCCAGCAGTGAGCGCAGTTCGTAAGGACCGAACCACCGACCGACTTCGGAGCCAGGCGCCTGCACCCGTCCATCCTCTCCACACGCGGGCACCGTCTCAGCCGGCCGCGGATCGCACCCGGGCTGCCCGTCAGACCCTGGATTGTCCCGGGGAGACCACACCGTGGTCAAACGCGTAGACGATGGCCGCCGCGCGGTCGCGCACGCCCAGCTTCCCGAAGATATGACCCACATGGGATTTCACGGTCACCTCGGAGATTCCGAGCGCGTGGGCGATCTCACTGTTGGCCCGGCCGCGGCCGATCAGGGCCAGCACCTCGCGTTCCCGGGAGGTCAGCTCGACGGCCACCGAGGGTGCGGCCGGAGCGGCGGCGGTACTGCGGTAGGTGGACAGCACCCGTCCGGTGACTGCGGGGTCGAGCCAGGCACCGCCGGCGGCGACGGTGCGGACAGCGCGAATCAGATCCTCGGCGGGGGAATCCTTGAGCAGGAACCCGGCCGCGCCCGCGCGCAGGGCACCGGACAGCAACTGGTCGTCGTCGAAGGTGGTGAGCACCAGTACCGGGGGTTCGGGAGCGCGGGCCCGCAGCATGCGGGTGGCCTCGATACCGCCGACCCGTTTCATTCGCAGATCCATCAGCACGATATCGGGGCTGTGCGCGGCGACCGCCGCGAGCACCTCGTCACCGTCGGCGCATTCGCTGATCCGGAAACCGTCGCGCCGCCGCAGGATGCGTCGCAGCCCGCCGCGGACGAGTTCCTGATCATCGGCGATCAGCACCTCGACCGCCTGCGGGTCGGTATCGGCAGCCCTGGTCAACGTTCCTCCTTCGGAGCGGTTAGCCGCGGTCCGCGGCGGCCGTGGCGAAGACGGAGGTGTCGCCTCATCGTGCCTCCCCTGGGTTCGCGGTCGCGGAGACGGTGGATCCGCGCTCGATGGTCGGTCGTCGGTGCCGGACCGCCGTGGCGCCCGGTCGAGCCGGGCGTGGTCGCCGGACCCGGGCCCTCATGCCGGACGGGGTTCGTCGCCGGGGTGGGTGTCCGGGGCGTGGTCGGCGATGATCTCCGAGATCGGGCAGCGCAGCCTCTCCCGGCTCGGGGCCGCGGCCCGCGCGGGACTCTCGTCCAGCGGGAACTCCGCCCGCACGATCCACCCGCCGGCCTCCGGCCCGACCCGGATCCGACCGCCCAGCCCGTCGGATCGGTGCCGCATTCCGGCGACCCCGGTCCCCTGGCCGAGCTGCGGGGGCAGGCCGCGCGGGATCGTATTACGGACACGCACGACGGCCGAACCACCGTCCACGGCCACGCTCAACTCCACATCCGCGCCCGGAGCGTGTTTGGCGATATTGGCCAGCGATTCCTGGCAGATGCGATAGAGCGCCAGCCCGACCGCCGCCGAGACGCCGTTCAGGTCGCCGGTGAAACGCCGGTTCACCGTCAGGCCGGCGTGGGCGAAGTCATCGACCAGGGCGGGGATATCGCCGGCCCCGGGTTCGACCCCGGCCGCCGACGGCACCGAATCCAGCAGGCCGACCGTACGCCGGATATCGGCCATGGCCTGGCGGCCCAATCGTTCGGCGTCGACGAGGGCGTCGGCCGCCTCGTCCACATCCCGGTCGGCGGTCAGCGCGTGCCGGGCGGCCGTCACGTGCAGCAGGGTCACGGTGAGCGAGTGGGCGATGACATCGTGTACTTCGCGTGCGATCCGATTGCGTTCGGCGGCCGCGGCCTGCGCGGCCCGCGCGCTCTGGTTCTCCCGTTCCTGGTACAGGAACAGCCGCTGATACTGGAGCATCACTCCCACCAGCCAGCCGAGCAGGATGCCGAGCGCGTACATGGGGAAGCCCGTGCGCAGCGAATGGTCACCCCACAGCGCCTGCCCGACGAACGCGAAGGCGAGCAGTTCGACCGCGGCGAGTACGGCCAGCAGGATACTCATCCGCTTCGGTGCGATCGCCGCGATCTCGGCGATCCCGACCATCAGCACGAAGGGCGCGAAATCGGCGTCCACCGGCTGGACGAAGAACAGCGCCGCCGCGAGCATCGTGGCGGTGAACAGCGGCAGCGGCCGCGGCACGATCCCGAACAGTACGTAGATCGGGCCGGAGGCGAAGAGCAGCGCCAGCGCGATCAAGGGCAGTGCGGTGGGGAAATACTCGTGTCGCTGCAGACAGGCGACGACGCCGATGACGAAGAACGCCAGATCCGTGAACAGCACGACCTTGGGCGGGTAGTCGAAGGGCAGTTCGCGCAGTGGGTACGGGGCTCCCGGGAGCAGTTTCGCCGGCAACGCGCCCAGCCGGCGCCGCCCCCGCACCCACCATCCGGACCGGCCCGCGCCGCCCGGGACCGGGTCCGTCGAGGGCGGGGAATCCGCGGCGTGCGGATCGACTCCGACGCCGCCCGCCGGCCCTCCGCGGTCCCCCGCGGCGGCACCCGGTGTGAGGCGGCTCTCAGTCACCTGTCCAGGGTAAACACCCCTGGCGGCACTCGGCATCCTGCTACGGCCGGTTCCCGGGTCCGACCAGGGTAGGACATCGATTCACGTCCACGGCACGACGATTTACCGGCGCCGGATTCCTAGCGTGGAACACGAGGTCGCCGCACCAGGCCGGCGAACACCAGGCCCCCGACCGAAAGGGCTCGGATCATGTCTTGGGAAGATCAGCACTTGCGCACCGAGATCCTGCACACCGTCCTCGACCGCGCCGCCCACGATCCGGCGCGCCCGGACCTCTTCGACGACATCCCGCACCTCGACCGGCTGTTCGGCGGACCGCGGGGAGTACTCGCGGCACTGCGCTACCGGTGGAACATCCATATGGACGCCAAGCTGGAACTCGACCCGGGCCGCTGCTGGACCACCGCGGAGGCCCGGCGCGAACTGGCGGCCGAACAACCTGTGCTCTACGCGGTCCTCGACGCCCGCACGGCATCACCCGTGCCGGTGTCCTGATCGGACCGCGCGGCACGAACAAGCACCGCAAGCCCTCACAGTGGGGCCTTCGACCACCACCGGTCGATATCGCCGCGGGCTCCCGCCCCCCAGTAGCGGACGAACAGGAGGGAGTTGCTCCGGGGCGAATCGGTCCTGGCGCCGAAGCCGACCACCATGTTCGCGGTGGACCGGCCCCGATCGCCGGGCTCCTCCCACAGATGGGCGGTGTAGGGTTCCCCGCTCTTGGCGCCGGAGACGGAATCGTGCGGCGGCAGGCTCTCGATCACCTCCAGGGTGTCCTCGGCGTCCGGGTAGGTGATGATCGTGTAGTCGAGCCGGGTGGCCTCCAGCGACCGCTGCCGACAATCCCAGATCGAGTCCCACGGGCGGGTTTCCAGGATTTCGTCGAACACCGGAACCACTTCGAGGATCGGGATCTGGTCACCGGGCTCGTACTGACTGCACAGCGCCTCCTGGTACCCGAAACCGTCCAGCTCCGACCCCTGCGGCAGCAGCGTGGGGAACAACCGCCGGGTGCGGTCGCCCGGCTCGGTACCCGGCGACTGGCCGGTCTCGGATCCGCCCGGACCGGTGGTGCCGGCCGGTCCCCGCTCCAGCGTGGAGGGCTGGGCCGCGGCCGGCGCGCCGTCGGAGTCGGACTCATCGGTCCCCAGTACCACCAGGACAGCCGCCACGATCACGGCCAGCACGATGAGCGGGATGAGGATGGCCACGGCGATCCACGGTGCCCGGCCGCGCCGGCGCGCGACCGGAGCGGGATGGTAGCCGTGGTACTGCCCGGGCGCCGGCGGCCGCGGAACGGCCTGCACCGGTATCCCGCCGGTGTGCTCGACCCCCACACTCTGCGGTGCGGCGGCGGGGCCGGTGTGTTCCACGGCTGTGCCGGGGCGCGCCCCCGGACCCGGCGCTGTCACGACCGTCCGGGCGCCGGTGTGTTCGACATCCCCCGACCGCACCGGCGCACCCGCCGGGACGATCGTCGCGCCGCCGGTGCGGTCCACGGCCGGCCCCGGTGCACCGGCCGGACCACCGGGAGGCAGCCCACCAGCGTGTGGGGCCGGCCCGCCCGGGTATCCACTCTCGCCGTAACCGGTCGTCGCCCCCGCGACCGAGCCCGGCGATCCCGCCGACGCACCCGGGGGTCCCGCGGGCGCGCCGGGCGATCCCGGAGACACCGGCGCGGTACCGGGTGGGGCCGGATATCCGCCCGCCGCACCGGGATACACCGTGCCCGGGCCACTGGCCTCGACCGGCGGCACATAGGTCTGCGTGGGCGCCGGGGCGGTGAGCGCCTGTTCGGCGGCCCGCGCGAACTCGACACAGGTGCGGTATCGGTGCCCTGGGTGTTTGGCCATCGCCTTCGCCAGCACCGGATCCAGCCCCGGCGCCAGACCCCGTCGTTTCACCGCGAGCGGCGGCGGGGCGAGTTGCAGATTGCCGTGGATGATGTCGGCGGGGTTGGGTGAATCGAACGGGGCCATACCGGTGAGCAGCCAGTACAGCGCGCAGGCCAGCGAATACTGATCCGAGCGGCCGTCCATGTCGCCGCCGGTCATCTGTTCCGGCGAGGCGAAGGCGAGGGTGGCGGTGAACATTCCGGTCTGGGTCAGCCGCACCGTTTCCGCGCGTAACCGGGCCAATCCGAAGTCGGTGAGGAAAACGCGTTCGCCCTGCCCGGGATTGGCGCGGGCGAGCAGGATATTGGACGGTTTCACATCGCGATGCAGAACACCCATACCGTGCGCGTAGTCCAGCGCGTCGGCGACACCGGCGATGATCTGCACCGCCTTGTCCGGGGGCAGGGCCAGCGGATTGACCGTACCGGCGTCCGCGCCGTCGATGTACTGCATGCACATCCACAGGTGATCGCCCTCCACGCCGCGGTCGTAGACCGTGACGATGCTCGGATGGTCGAGCGCGGCGGCGAGATCGGCTTCCCGTTCGAACCGGGTGCGGATGGCGGCGTCGGCGAACAATTCCGGTTTGAGCAGCTTCAACGCGGTCTGTTTCCCGAGACGGGGATGCCTGGCCAGATATACGGCGCCCATTCCGCCTTCGCCGAGCAACCGCTCGACGGTGAACCCGGCGAACACGTCACCGTTGTTGAGCAACACGACCCCCTTCAGGCGACCGACAGACTGGTGAGCCTACCGGGCACAGCGCGCCGTTTCCGCCGTGACAACGGGAATCGGGGCACTTCATGGAATACCTGACAGTCCGTTTCAGCCGGGGGTGACCAACCCGGATTCGTAGGCCAGCACCACGGCCTGCGCGCGGTCACGCAAATCCAATTTGGTGAAGACCTTGGACACATGTGTTTTCACGGTCTGCTCGGCTATGAACAGCGCCGTGGCGATTTCGGTATTCGACATACCGCGGGCGACGAGTTCCAGTATCTCGCGCTCGCGCGGGGTCAGCGACGCCAGCGCCGGGGCCGGGGCGCGCCGGGCCGCGCGGCGGGTCGTCACTTCCGCGATGAGCCGCCGGGTGACGGTCGGCGCGAGCAGCGCCTCACCGGCGGCGACGACCCGCACCGCCCGCACCAGTTCCTCGGCCGGGGCGTCCTTGAGCAGGAACCCGCTGGCACCGATTCCGAGGGCCTCGTACACGTAGTCGTCGATATCGAAGGTGGTGAGCATGAGTACGCGCACCGGCGGATCGAATCCGGCCCCCAGAATCGAGCGGGCCGCGTCGAGCCCGTTCATCTCCGGCATACGGACGTCCATCAGCACCACATCGGGTCGCAACCGCGCCGATTCGGCGACCGCCACTTTTCCGTTGGGCGCGTCGCCGACGACACTGATATCGGGCTGGGCGGCGAGCAGTGCTCCGAATCCCTGCCGCACCATGGCCTGATCGTCGGCGATCAACACGGTTATTGCCACGGGCCCAGCTTAATTCCCGGACGAAACCGGCGTGCGCCGAGCGTCCGGCGGCGCAGACCGCCGCCGGGGCCGGTATCGCCCGTGCCCGCGGTGCGATCCCGGGAGCCGGGACGCCACCGGCGCGTCTCGGTCAGCGCGCGACCGGCTGGGCGGCCGTGGGCAACGCGAACTCCGCGGCGGGTGTGAGCGGTAACCGGGCGTGGACCCGGAATCCGCCGTCGGCGGTGGGTCCCGCGTCGAGCCGGCCGCCGACGGCGAGCGCGCGGGCCTGCATACCCGGGATACCGTGCCCACCCGAACCGCCGCCGGGGGTACCGCTGCCGGGGCCGTTGACCACGGTGAGCTCGACCTCACCGGTGCAGGCGATCGTCACCCGCACCGGGGCGCCCGGGGCGTGCCGGCCGGTATTGGCCAGCGACTCCTGGACGATCCGATACAGCGCGGAACCGACCGTGTCCGGGATCGCGGCCGCGGTCCCGTCGATCGACCAGGTGAGATCCACACCGGCACGGGCCGCACCGACGAACAGCGCCTCCAGATCGGCGGCGGTCGGCTGCGGGGCGTGCTCGGCGAGTTGTCCGTCGCTGCGCAGCACCCCGAGCAGACCGCGGATCTCGTTCAGCGCCTCCCGGGCGGTGGCTCCGATCGATTCGAACTCCGCGCGCGCCGCGTCGGTCACGCCCTCCACCCGGTAGGGCGCGGTCTGTGCCTGCACGACCACCAGCGACATATGGTGTGCCACCACGTCGTGCAGGTCGCGCGCGATCCGCGCCTTCTCCTCGAGTATGGTGCGGCGCGCCCGTTCCAGCTCGCTGAGCTCGGTCTGCTTGCTCAGCTCGAACCGGGAGCGGATCAACGACCGCACCAGCAGTGCGACGAAGACCAGCCCGCCCAGCGATACCGGCCAGGCCCACGGATCGGCGTCGATCCCCTCCGCCGACAGTGCCGCGCCGAGCAGCAGCGAGGTCGCCCCCCACACCACCGCGACCAGTTGCAGTGGCGAGCGCAGGGCCACCGCGAACACCAGGAAGTACAGCGCGACGATATGGACGACCTGGAACGGGATCTCCTGCCCCGGCAGGTTCGGTACCGCCAGCGCGATGAACAGCGCCGAGCCCGCCGAGACCGCCCAGCCCAGCAGCGCGTTCCGGCTCATCAGCAGGACCGGCAACGCGGCGAACGCGGCGATCAGCGGTGCGAGCGGCGAGGGCACCTGGTGGGTGAGGTGCAGGGTGGGCCACGCCACCGAGAACAGCACCACTGCCGTCAGGACCGAGGCGGCGTCGAGCCACCAGCGCAGACCCAGGCCGACGATCAGGCCCCACAGACCCCGCCGACGCACCGGCACCGCGACGCTCGTTTCGTTCATTCCTTCGACACTAGGAACTCCGGCCCCGGCGCACCTCATACCGTGGGGTGAATTCCGCCCGGTACACCGGGGGCAGCCCCCTACCGGCGTAGGTTCCGGGACCGGCGCCGAAACCCCTCCCGAGCGGGACGGCCGCGACCGTCTTCCGTTCATAACGTCCTCGGCCATGGCTGTCTCGAACATTGCCGTGCGCCACCCGGCCCGGCCTTCCCCGCAGACCGCGCGGCGCGCGGCGACCGCAGCGGCCGGATGCGCGGCGGTGGTATCGCTGCTGGCGGCGCCCGCGGCCGATGCCGCCGGTCCCGCGCCCCGGCCGGCCGCCGCGGCGGCGGCGGTACGCGCGCTGACCACGCCGGGAGCGGTCGCCGCGATACCCGCCGATTTCCGGGCGATCACCGGATACACGCCGGCGCGAGTGGACGGGATACTGGTCGCGCCGCACGGATCGTGTTCCTCCCCGGTCCCGCTGCCCGCGGAGTTCGATACCGCCTGCAAGGCCCACGACCTCGGCTACGACCTGCTGCGATACGCCGACCGCACCGGCGCCCCGCTCGGCCCCTGGGCCCGGCAGGAGCTGGACCGGACCCTCGCCACGCGGATGCACACCGCGTGCGCGCAGCGGCCCCGGTGGCTGCCGCGCACCCGCTGCGCCGCGATGGCCGAGGTCGCCGCGATCGCGGTGGACCTCAATTCGATGCGGCAGGACTACGGCGTACCGGTGGTGGAGGACTTCCCACTGGCCGATACCGCCGCCGCCTGGCTGCCGCGGTTGTGCGGCCTGCTCCTACTGGTGATCGCGGTCCTGTTCCTGGGCCGTCCGGTCGCCGCGCCGCTGCTCCCGGCGGCCGGGACCCGTCTTCCGCTCCGCTCGTACCACGCCGTCACCAGGGGTTCCCATGTCTGATACGACCACGGCCGGACCCGTCCCGGCGCCGTCGCACGCGCGACCCCGCGCCGGCCGGCCCCGACCCATTCCGGCACCCCGGCAACCTCGCCCCCGCAACGGCCGACCCGACGAGGTCTCACCGCCCTCGGAGCATCGGCTCCGCCCCGACGATGTCCCGGCACCCGCGCGGTGCCGACCCACCGACCTACCCGGCGACGGCCCGCTCTTTTCGCAATCCTCGCCCGGCGACCACCCCGCGGCCCCGCAGTCCCGGCCACACGTCGGCCTGCCCGGCGGCCCGGCACCCGCACAGTCCCGACCGGGCACCGGCGTGCCCGACAACCGCCCCACACCTTCGCGGTCCCGCCACCGTACCGACCCATCCGATGGCCCGATGTCCTCCCGGACCCGCCTCGACCCGTCCGACGACGCCCCGGCCCTCGCGCAACCCCTACCCCGCACCGACCTGTCCGATGTGGCCCCGGCCCTCGCGCAACCCCTACCCCGCACCGACCTGTCCGATGTGGCCCCGGCCCTCGCACGACCCCGACCTCGCACCGATCTGTCCGATATGGTCCCGCCACGCTCGCGACTCCGGCTCCGCGCGAGGTTGCTCGATCGTCTGCGGACCCGGTCGCCGCGCCAATGGCCACCGATCGCGACCACACTCGCCGTCGGTGCCGGGACCGCGGTGTCCCTGGCACCCGGCCTGCTGCCCCGGTCCGCGACCGCACAGGCCGTCTTGACCGCGGTGACCGTGGTCCTCGCGCTGGGTGTCGCACGCCTCGTCCGCCTCGCGACCCGGTACACCGCGGGGCGCACGCCCGTCGCCACCGCGCGAACCCGCCGACTGGTGTTCGCGGCCACCGCGGCCGGCGTCCTCGGCGCTGTCGGGTACGCCGCACGCTGGCAGCACATACTCCGGTCGGCGATGGAGGTGGTACCGACCGGACCGGGGTACTGGGTGGGTTGGGCGACCGGCGCGAGCCTGCTCACCGTGGCCGTGGTGGCGGTGCTCCGTGGCTGCGTCCGCTCGCTCCGGCGTATCGGCTGGTCCCGGGCGCTGGTGACGGCGGTGGTGGCGAGTCTGCCGATGGCCCTGTTCGCGGTACCGGCGGCGGTGGGCTGGGCCGACCGGACCTATGCCGCCGCGAACGCCACCGCCGACCCGGGCCTGGTGCGTCCGGTCGCGGTGACCCGGTCCGGGAGCGCCGAATCGATGGTGGGCTGGTCGACGCTGGGTCGCGAGGGCCAGCGGTTCGTCACCGCCGGGCCGCCGGGCGCGGTCCGGGTCTACATCGGCCTCCGCTCGGCGCCGGACCTGGCCGCCCGCGCCGCGCTGGCGGTCCGGGAACTCGACCGGGCCGGGGGATTCGACCGCTCGGATCTGGTGATCGCCGTGCCCACCGGATCGGGCTGGGTGGACGCGGGGGCACTGCGCGGTTTCGGCACGAGGTTCGGCAACGATGTGGCGGTGGTCGCGCTGCAGTACTCCTACGCGCCGAGCTGGGCCACCTTCGTCTTCGGCCGGGACGCGGCGACGGACTCGGCGCGGGCGCTGGTCACCGCCGTCGAGCAGCACATCGCCACCCTGTCCGATCCGCCCCGGTTGCACCTGTACGGGCAGAGCCTGGGTGCGTTCGGCGGTAGCGCGGTATTCGCGGGGTCCGCCGAGCAGAACCGCCGGGTGTGCTCGGCACTGTGGGCCGGTAGGCCGGGCGGCGGTGGCCCCGAGCCCGGTGCGCGCACCGCGGTCCTGGCCAATACCTCCGACCCGGTCGTGCACTGGTCACTCGACCTGCTGTGGCGGCCGCCGGACCTGACCGCCGCTCGCCGCGACGCGCCCACCCCGCCCTGGCTGCCCGTGGTCGGGTTCCTGCAGACCACCGCGGATCTGATGGGCGCCCTCGGCGCACCGCCGGGACACGGCCATCGATACGGCACCGATCAGGGGACGGCACTGCCCGGCTGCGGCCCGGAGTGACATGAGCGGGGACGCCCGGGGCGCGGGTTTGCCGACCGGATGCGGGCGGTCGCCGCGCGGATGGCAGTTACCGGGAGCAGGACCTGCCGTGCGGGCCCCCCGCTCCGTAACGCTTAAGGTGTCCCACCATGGCTTCACCCCGTAACGATCCCCCGCGCCGGCCTCGGCGCCGGTTCCGGCGGATCTCGCTGCCGGCGTTCACCGGTGCCGCGCTGTTCGGCCTGGTGATCACCGCCGTGCCGGCGCCGACCTCCGAGGCCGTCGGGATCGACGCATCGGTCACGGCGCCGGCCGGGCTGGCGGTGGTGGATCTGACCTCGGGTGACGCGGTGGTGGACACCGTGGCGGCCATCCCGCGGGATTTCGCGACCTACTTCGGCTATCAGCCCGTCGTCCGGCAGGGTGTGCTGGTGGCGCCGGACGGCAGTTGTTCCTCGCCGGTCGAACTGCCGCCGGAATTCGATACCGCCTGTATGGCCCACGACCTCGGCTACGACCTGCTGCGATACGCCGACCGCACCGGCGCCCCGCTGGGGCCGTGGGCCAGGCAGGCCCTGGACCGGACGTTGAGCGTCCGGTTGCACCAGGCCTGCGAAACCCATACCGAACCGGTGGTGCGCACCCGCTGCGAAACCCTCGCCGGTATCGCGGCGACCGCGGTGGAGCTGAACTCACGCCGGCAGCACTACGGGGTCCCGGTGGTGGAGACACTGACCCAGGTGGCGGCCCAGGCCGCCACCGACCATCCGACCCGGCCCTGGCTGCTGCGCGCGGTCGCGCTCGGTCTGGCGACCATGGCCGCTCTGGTCTTCGGGATCCGCCGCCTGCACCGGCGGATCCGGCGCACGGCGGCGCCCGGCGTCCGCATCCCGGTCGGGGTTGTCCGGCCCGGTCGCGCCACCGGCCTGCCGCGACCCGCGTTCACCCGCCTGCTGCTACCGGGTGCCCGATGGTTGCCCGGTCTCGTGCGTCCGCCCGCGGCCGTCCCGCCCGATCCCGCCTTCCCGAGCGGCGCGCACCTGGTGCCGGCCACCACGCCGCGACCCGCCCGGACCGGCTGACCACGGTTGACCCGACTTGCAACACGTTCTAATTTGGGGGCGTGCGTGTTGTGGACGATGTGGTCGAAGTGGACGCTCCCGCCGATGTGGTGTGGTCGGTGCTCACCGATTTCGACCGGTACGGCGACTGGAATCCGTTCATCAGCCGCTGCCGGGCGGACCTGGCGGTGGGCGCACCGATCGAGATGACGGTCCAGCAGCTCGCACCCCGGCCGATCCGGATGCGCGAATGGATCCGCAGCGTGGACGCGGGCCGGGAATTCAGCTACTCGATGAAACCGATCCCCCTCGGCGCGCTGCGCAGCAAACGCGCCCACACGCTGACCCCGCTCTCGGGTGACCGCACCCGCTACGAATCGCATTTCGAACTCGACGGCTGGCTCGCCCCGCTGGTCGGCCTGCTGTTCGGACGCGGTTTCGAGAAAGGATTTCCCGGGATGACCACCGCGGTGCAGCGGGAAGCCGAGCGTCTGCACACCGACTGACCCGACCGCGCACCGCCCGTGCCGCGATGCCTACCGAGGCCGTCGGCCGTCTGCGGACGAGACGCGCCCGCCGCCGTACGCTTCTCTCGCCGAGACGCGGGGCAGCCGGATGCTGTCGCCCACGCCGAGCGGGATCGGATCGACCGGCAGCATCCCGGAACACCGAGGGCGGTGATCCGTCCGGATCACCGCCCTCGGTGAATTCACGCCGCTACCGGCAGGATCGGCGTCAGGCGATATCGCCGCGAGCGGCCTCGTAGGCCGCGCCCACCCGGTACAACCGGTCGTCGGCCAGCGCCGGCGCCATGATCTGCAGACCCACCGGCATGCCGTCGTCGGCGCTCAGCCCGGACGGGACCGACATGGCCGGGTGCCCGGCCAGATTGGTGGGCAGTGTGCACAGATCGGACAGGTACATGGCCAGCGGGTCGTCGACCTTCTCGCCCAGCTTCCACGGCGTGAACGGGCTGGTCGGCGACACCAGCACGTCGACCTGCTCGTAGGCCTTGTCGAAGTCACGCGCGATCAGGGTGCGGACCTTGAGTGCCTGTCCGTAGTAGGCGTCGTAGTACCCCGCCGACAGGGCGTAGGTGCCGATCATGATCCGGCGCTTGACCTCCGGGCCGAACCCGGCGGCGCGGGTCGCGGCCATGACCTGCTCGGCGCTGTGGTGGCCGTCGTCGGACACCCGCAGGCCGTAGCGCATGGCGTCGAACCGGGCCAGGTTGGAGGAGACCTCGCTGGGCAGGATCAGGTAGTAGGAGGCCAGGGCGTATTCGAAATGCGGGCAGGACACCTCGACCACTTCGGCGCCCAGATCCTTCAGCACGCCGACCGCCGCGTCGAAGGAGGCGAGCACGCCGTGCTGGTAGCTGTCGGAGTGCAGTTCCTTCACCACGCCGACCTTCACCCCGCGCAGATCGCCCGCGGCGCCCTGCCGGGCGGCGTCGACCACGGCCGGGACCGCGACATCGCGGGAGGTGGAATCGCGCGGATCGTGTCCGGCGATCACCTCGTGCAGCAACGCGGTGTCCAGTACCGTCCGGCCACACGGGCCGCCCTGGTCGAGCGAGGACGCGCAGGCGACGAGTCCGTACCGGGACACGGTGCCGTAGGTCGGTTTGGTACCGACGGTCGCCGTGACCGCGGCCGGCTGCCGGATCGAGCCGCCGGTGTCGGTGCCGATGGCCAGCGGCGCCTGATAGGACGCCAGCGCCGCCGCCGAACCGCCGCCGGAACCGCCCGGGATGCGGGTGGTGTCCCACGGGTTGCGGGTCGGCCCGTAGGCCGAGTTCTCGGTGGAGGATCCCATCGCGAACTCGTCCATATTGGTCTTGCCCAGAATCGGGATCCCCGCGGCACGCAGCCGGGTGGTCAGCGTGGCGTCGTAGGGCGCCACCCAGTTCTCCAGGATCTTCGACGCGCAGGTGGTGGGCATATCGGTGGTGGTGAACACGTCCTTGAGCGCCAGCGGTACGCCGGCCAGCGGCGAGGCCGGCACCTGCCCGGCGGCCAGCGCGGCGTCCACCTCGGCCGCGGCGGCGAGCGCTTGCTCTTCGGCGACGTGCAGGAACGCGTGGTACTCCCCGTCGACCTCGGCGATCCGGTCCAGATGGGCCCGGGTCACCTCCACCGAGGAGACTTCGCCGCCGTGGATACGGCTCGCGAGGTCGGCCGCACCGAGCCGGGTCAGTTCGCTCGCGCTCATTCGCCCTCCCCCAGGATCTGCGGAACCAGGAACCGCTGTTCCTCGGCGGCGGGTGCGCCGGACAGCGCCTGATCCGGGGTGAGTCCGGGACGGACCTCGTCGGGACGGGTCACGTTCGTCACCGGATCCGGTGACGCGGTGGCCGGGACATCGGCGGCGGCCACCTCGGAGATGGTCTGCACATGGCTGAGGATCGAATCCAGCTGCCCGGCGAACTGGTCGAGTTCGTCCTCGGACAGGGCGAGCCTGGACAGCCGGGCGAGGTGTGCGACCTCGTCGCGGGAGATGGCGGTCACCGCGAACCCCTTTCGGCGATAGTTTGGACTGCGGATCACAAGCATCGAACAGCCTAATGGTGTGGCCGGACCGGGCTGTCCGGCAGGCCGCGCGGGCGCCGCCGTGGGCCCGCCGGGCGCCGGCTCGGCACCGCGCCCGATTTCGAAATTTGTCCGTTTCACACCATTTGTCACCGGCGACCCCGCTACCGGGCGCACAATTCGACTCGATAACCCTCGGCAATGGGTGTAAGGATGGGCAGACCGGGTATTCGTTGTAAGCCTCGGCCGCAGAAGGAAAGGGAAACGCACGTGTCTTATCTGCTCCGCGTGCAACTTCCGGATCGTCCGGGAAGCCTCGGGTCGCTAGCCGTAGCACTGGGCACGGTCGGCGCCGATATCCTTTCCCTGGACGTGGTGGAGCGTGGTGCCGGCTACGCGGTCGACGATCTCGTGGTCGAGATCGCCCCCAATGCCCTGCCCGACACCCTCATCACCGCCGCGGAATCGCTCGGTGACGTACGCGTCGATTCCATCCGTCCCTACTCCGGCGTGCTCGACACCCATCGTGAGCTCGAACTGATCGACAATGTGGCCAACGCCCGCGACGATCGGCTCCAGGTGCTGGTCGACGGGGTTCCGCGAGTGCTGCGGGTCGGTTGGAGCACCGTACTGGACATGGGTACGCACGGCGCCTACCGCGTGGTCGGCAGTCAGAGCGCGCCGCAGACCCAGGCGGCGTCGGTGCCGTGGATGCCGCTGCAGAAACCGACCGCGCTCGACGGCAACGCCGACTGGGTCCCCGAGATCTGGCGCGATATGGACACCAAACTGGCGGCCGCGCCACTCGGGCCCTCCAGCAAGGCGCTCCTGCTCGGCCGTCCCGGCGGCCCCGATTTCCGGCCCTCGGAGATCGCGCGGCTGGGCTACCTGGCGGGGATCGTCGCCACCGTCCTGGGCTGAGCCCCGCGGCGGGGCCTACCCGCCGGTACCCGGTTCCACGACACGCCACCGGTCGGGTCTACCCGGCGGATAGGCGACGGTGAGAGTGTCCCCGACCGCCGGCCAGTAGGCGGCATCCCAGACCATGCGCCCGTAGACCACCTTGCCCGGCTCGGACGGCCCCGACAGGTTCCCGGTGACGGTGACGAACTGCTCACCCATCGCCTCGGGACGCGGGCTCACCCCCGTCAGATAGAGCGACCCGACCTCCGCATCCGCGGGCATACGTCCACCCCGCCGCCCACGGAACACCAGTACGAGCATTCCCACCAGTGCGGCCACCATGATCGCCAGCATCGCCAGTTCGAACACTCCACCATGCTAGGCCGCGCGGGCGCCGGCGTGGCCGCTGACGCCCCGGCGTCGCGATTCGGTGGCCGACGCCACTCCGGGTGGGCGCCCGGACCTGCGGCCCCCGAACCTCCCGTCCGCCGGCGCAACGGCCCGGGGATGCGGGTCGACGGAGTCTCGGTTCGTCGACCGGCCGCTGGGAACGGTCGCACCGCGGCCCGGCTCTGCTTTCGCGCGCGTGAACTTGTCCACCCGAATGCGCTGCGGCGGCGAAGTGTTCGGGTGCCCGGCCCGCCGACCCTCACTTCGCGGAGACGAACGGCCCCGCGCATGAGTCGCGCGGGACGGGGTATTTCAGATCCACCGGACATGGAAGGAAGCGATCGTCATGCCGGAATCAACGATTCGAGCAGGTGCAATGGGTAGCCGAGTAGCAAGCCTCGTAGTACTGGTCTGGTTCGTGGCGGGGATCGTCGCCGCGTGGCAACGAGGCTATTTCAATGATCCACCGGAGCAGTGCTCCCACTTCGCGACGCTGGCGGTGACCGTGGTGGCCGGTCCGCTCAACTACGTCGGCCTCAATCCGAAGATGGGCTGCAACCTCCCGGAACCCAGCCAGTAGGACCGGATCCCGGTCGCCGCCCGGCGGCGACCGGGATTCAGGACACCGTGAGAATACTGGCACCGCCCGCGCAACGCCGGACGGTCCAGACACTGGTGCGGGTGCGCGCGGATCGGCCGTTGCCCCGGTCGACCAGTGCCCGATCGCCGGTGGTGTACACCAGTTGCGCACCGCGCGTGTTGGTTTCCGGATTCTGGAACAGCTGCACGAGCCGGTCGGTCTCCTCCACCGTCAGCCGCGCGCCGATATCGTCGACCACGAGTACTTTCCCCGCGTCGAGCGAGTCGAGCAGTATCGGTAGCAGCCGCAGCAGGGCCCGGGTCGCCGAGGACTCCTCGGCCAGGGTGAAAACCGGTTCCACATCGGCGTGTACGAGCCGTAATCCGACCCCGTGCCGCGCGACCATCCGGGTGTAGAGCGCATCGCGCGCATTGCGCATATTGGTCAGTTCGCGGGCCAGCGCGGCGGCGTTCAGACCGCTGTCCTGTTCCAGCTGCGCGGCATAGGCCGCCGAGCCGGCCGCCCGATCGCTCTGTTCCCCGAGTACGGCGATATCGGCGTCGAGGTCGCGCAGGTAGTCGGCGTAGCCGGGATCGTTCTGAGCGATCAGCAGATCGGTGATACCGAGGTCCGCGGATTGCAGCAGGGTCAGCAGCCGGGCGGCGTTCTCGGCGGATCGCGACAGATGCGAGCCCAGCCGCAGTTCGATCGCGGCGATATCGGCGGAACCGGCCGTCACCTCGAGCATGGTCTCGAACCACCGGTAGGCCGGGACCAGCGCCTCGGCGTACATCTGCCCCGCCAGGCTCAGCAGCAGGGCGTTCGGGCGCACCAACGGCACCAGTGCGGTGATCCCGAACCGCGCCGGTTCGAACATCGGCCCGACCCGGATCGCCTCACCCTCGCGTTCGAAGACGATCCGCTTGCGGGACCGCGGATGGCTGTAGAGCCATTCGGCGGCGACATCGGCGGCGTCCAATCGGAAACCGTAGGTGTAGGGCACACCCTCGGCGACGAAAACCGCCTCGAAATCACTCGGCTGCCCGGGGAGCGCGAGATGCGGAGCCCGGACCGGACCCGCGTAGGGATCCCAGCCGCTCACCGAGTGCAGCACCGCGTCCCGCATATGTCCCAGAGCGTCGACCAGATTGGATTTGCCGGCGGCCGGGCCCCCGTGGACGGCGGTCACCGGCACCGCGACCGGTGCGGCGGCGCCGCGGGTCAACCGCAATTCCTGTAGATCGGCCAGCGATTTGTGGTTGGACACCCGAAAACTGCGCAACATCCCGCCATCCTGCCGTGTATGGTCCCGGTTCCGCAGGACCGGGACCGGGTCGTGTCCCGGTCCGCGCCGCCGCTACTCCGCCGATTCGACCTCCGTCGCGGTCTCGGCCCGGACGGCGTCCGGGCCGGCTTCGAGCAGCAGGCGGAAACCGTCCTCGTCCAAGATCGGCACCCCGAGTTCCTCGGCCTTGGCGGCCTTGGAACCGGGCGATTCACCGATGACGACGAAGGCCGTCTTCTTCGATACCGACCCCGCGGCCTTGCCGCCACGCAAGAGGATCGCCTCCTTGGCGCCGTCTCGGGAGAATCCCTCCAGTGAACCGGTCACCACGATGGACAGGCCCTCGAGCGTGCGCGGGATGGATTCGTCGCGTTCGTCCGCCATCCGCACCCCCGCGGCCCGCCACTTGTCCACGATGGCGCGGTGCCAGTCGACGGTGAACCATTCCGCGACCGCGGTGGCGATGGTCGGCCCGACGCCCTCGGCGGCCGCCAGTTCCGCCAGCGATGCCTGTTCGATCCGTTCCAGACTGCCGAACTCGGCCGCGAGCGCCCGCGCGGCGGTCGGCCCGACATGCCGGATGGACAGCGCGACCAGGACCCGCCACAGCGGCCGGTCCTTGGCGGCGGCCAGATTGCTCAGCAGCCGGTTGCCGTTGGCCGAGAGACTGCCGTTCTTGTTGACGAACAGCGCGACATTGCGCAACCGCTCGGCGTCGAGATCGAACAGATCGCCTTCGTCGGTGATCGCCCCGGAGTTCAGCAGCGCGATCGCCGCCTCGTAGCCCAGTGCCTCGATATCGAAGGCGCCGCGACCGGCCACGTGGAACACCCGCTCCCGCAGCTGCGCGGGACAGGACCGCTGGTTGGGGCAGCGGATATCGGCGTCGCCCTCTTTCTCGTAGGCGAGTTCGGTCCCGCATTCGGGACAGTGGGTGGGCATCACGAAGGGCCGCTCGTCACCGGTGCGGGCGTCCACCACCGGGCCCAGCACCTCCGGGATCACATCGCCCGCCTTCCGGATGGTGACCGTGTCCCCGATCAGCACCCCCTTGCGCACGACCTCGGCCGCATTGTGCAGGGTCGCCATGGAGACCGTGGAACCCGCGATCACGACCGGTTCCATCATCGCGAACGGCGTGACCCGGCCGGTCCGGCCCACGTTCACCGCGATATTGCGCAGTGTGGTGGTGGCCTCCTCGGGCGGGTACTTGTAGGCGATCGCCCAGCGCGGCGCCCGCGAGGTGGAACCGAGCCGCCGCTGCAAGGACCGTTCGTCGACCTTCACCACCACACCGTCGATCTCGTGCTCGATATCGTGGCGGTGCTCGGCCCAGTAGGAGATCCGTTCGAGAACGGCGTCCACACCGCGCACCAGTGTGGTGTGCGTGGACACCGGCAGACCCCAGGCCGCCAGCGCACGGTAGGCCTCATGCAGCGACCGCGGCGTGAACCCCTCGGTGCGACCGACTCCGTGGCAGATCATCCGCAACCGCCGCCGCGCGGTGACCGCCGGGTCCTTCTGCCGCAGCGAACCGGCCGCGGTGTTGCGCGGGTTCGCGTACGGCGGTTTGCCCTCGGCCACGATGGCCGCGTTGAGCGTTTCGAAATCCTCCAGCCGGAAGTACACCTCACCGCGCACTTCCAGCAACTCCGGGACCGGGAACTCGGTATCGGTGTCCAGTTCGCGCGGGATGTCCTCGATGGTGCGGGCATTGAGGGTGACGTCCTCGCCCGTGCGCCCGTCGCCCCGGGTGGCGCCCCGCTCCAGTTTCCCGTTGCGGTACACCAGGTTCAACGCCACCCCGTCGATCTTCACCTCGCACAGATAGTGCAGAGCCGGACCGGTTTCCTCCTCGACCCGGGCGGCCCAGGCCCGCATATCCGCCGCGGAGAACACATTGTCCAGCGACAGCATCCGCTCCAGATGGTCCACCGGGGTGAAGTCGGTGGCGAATCCCCCGCCCACCAGCTGCGTCGGCGAATCGGGAGCGCGCAGGTCGGGATGACGCTCCTCCAGCGCCAGCAACTGCTGGAACAGCGTGTCGAATTCGCCGTCGGAGATGATCGGCGCGTCGCGCACGTAGTAGCGGAACTGGTGCTCGCGCACCGTATCGGCGAGTTCCTGCCAGCGCGCCCGCTCCGCACCGGCGGCCGGGGCGGGAGCGGCCGCTCCGGAGACATCGTCCTGTTCGATGGGGCCAACGGTGTCACTCACATCTCGCAGGGTAGTCCAGCCGACCGACACCCTCGGAGCACCGTAACCGCACGTCGCCCGGTATTCCCGGACCCCGGGGCCCGTCCCGGGAAGCATGTGCACCCGATCACCGGACCGCGGCCGGCCGATGGCGCCGCGCCGCCCGGCGTGCCGTGTGCCGGTGGTCCGTCGCGGTTTCCGTCGCCCGGTGCACCGCGCCGGACCGGCGCGGGGGCGTGAGGCCATATGCCGCCGGAGCCGGCACCGGTCGCGAAGGGGCGCCGGAGCCGAGCCGGCCCGGAGTGCTCCGGCTCCCGACCGGGATCACCCGGCGACGAGCGACTCCGGATCCTGCGCGAACGCCTTCGCCGTATCGACGGCCAGCCGCAACGCGGTCCGAGCCCAGCTCAGCGGTGCCCCGGCCAGACCGCACGCGGGACTCACCGTCACCCGGCGCGCCAGATCGGCCCGGGGGAAACCGAGCCGATCGACGAGCCGGGCACCCGGTTCGGCGATATCGCGCCAGGTCATCTCGGCGGCCGGGCGGGTGGTGGGGACGAGTCCGAGAACCAGCTGTTTGCCACCGTCCAGCGCCTCCCCCAGCGCGTCCAAACCGGCGGTTCCCGATACCGTGGCCAGATCGAACGCCAGCGCGGCCGCGGAGGTCTGCCCCAGGAAGGCCAGCGGCGGCGGGCTCGCGCAACTGTGCACCACCGTCGGGACGCCCGGGGCCGTCAGTACCGTTTCCAGGATCGCCAGCGCTTCCGGCTCCGGTACGGCCGCGACCGTGTTCAGGACACTCGGCCCGCGTAGCGAACCCGCCAGTACGGCGCCCAGCGACGGCTCGTCCAGTTGCAGCACCACCTCGGCCTCGAGCCGCGAACCGACCTCGGCGATATGCGCGGCCAGCCCCTCGGCCAGCGATTCGGCCAGATCCCGTACCGCGCCCCGGTCGGTCAGTACCCGGTGCCCGCCGGCCAGCTCCACCTGCGCGGCGAGTGTCAGCGGCCCGGCGGCCTGTACCTTCACCGGCCGACCGGATCCGCGCAGCCCGGCGTTCTCCCACGCCTCCTGGAGCGCGTCCAGATCGGTGCGCAGCAGGTCGCTCGCACGCCGTGAGACCGAGCCCGGCCGGGCGGCCAGGCGGTAGCCGCGCGGGGTGGTGTCGAACCGCATATCCACGAGCAGCGCGGAGGCCCGTCCGACCGTATCCGCGCCCACCCCGCGGGCCGGTAACTCGACCAGATGCGGCAGTCCGGTCAGTTCGCCGACGATCACCGTGGCGGCTTCCCGGGGGTCGGTGCCCGGCCACGACCCGATTCCCGTCGCGATCCCGGCCGGCAGACCGGACAGGGTCATCGTGGTGCGCCCGCCGGCGCGGTACGCGCGGTGGCGCTGATGGTGCCGCTGCCGAGTACCGCGTCGCCCGCGGAGTCGGGCCGGTACAGCACCACGGCCTGCCCCCGCGCGACACCGCTGAGCGGCTCGTGCAGCCGCACCGCCAGGCCGTCGCCGACCGCCTCGGCCGTCGCGGGCGCGGTGCCGCCGTGCGCGCGGACCTGCACCACGCAGTCGAGCGGTTCGGTGGGCGCCGCGCCGCCGGTCCAGACGGCCCGGTCGGCTTCGATGGACCACACCAGCAGATCGTCGGCCGAGCCGACGCGCACGGTGCCCGAATCGGGGTCGATATCGGTGACGTAGCGCGGTTTGCCGTCGGGGCCCGGCCCGGGCAGCCCCAGGCCTTTGCGCTGGCCGATGGTGAAGCCGTGCACACCCTCGTGCCGGCCCAGCTCCGCGCCGCCCGCGTCCACGATGGCGCCGGGACGGATGCCGATCTTCGCGCCCAGGAAGGCCCTGGTGTCCCCCGAGGGGATGAAGCAGATGTCGTGACTGTCCGGTTTGTTCGCGACCGCCAGGCCCCGCTCGGCCGCCTCGGCCCGGATCTGCGGCTTGGGCGTATCGCCCACCGGGAACATGGCCCGCGACAGCTGCTCGGCGGTCAGCACCGCCAGCACATAGGACTGATCCTTGTCCGCGTCCACGGCCCGGCGCAGCACACCGTCGGCGAGCCGGGCGTAGTGACCGGTCACCACCGCGTCGAAACCCAGCGCCACGGCCCGGTCGGCGAGCGCCGAGAACTTGATCTTCTCATTGCAGCGCAGGCAGGGGTTGGGTGTCTCCCCCGCCGCGTAGGACTCGACGAAATCGTCGATCACGTCTTCTTTGAAACGGTCCGCGAAATCCCAGACGTAGAAGGGTATCCCGAGCACATCGGCGGCCCGGCGGGCGTCGCCCGCGTCCTCTTTCGAACAGCAGCCACGCGATCCGGTACGCAGCGTGCCGGGCGCACTCGACAGCGCCAGATGCACGCCGACCACCTCGTGCCCGGCGTCGACGGCCCGTGCCGCCGCCACCGCGGAATCGACTCCACCACTCATCGCGGCGAGCACTCGCATACGCTACGCACCTCCTCTCGCACCGGCCAGACCCGCGGCCCTGGCTCGTTCCACCACCTGCGGCAGTACCTCCAGTACTGCCTCTATATCGGACCGCTGCGAGGTGTGTCCAAGGGAAAACCGCAGCGACCCCCGCGCTTCCCGGGCCTCGACACCCATCGCGATCAGGACGTGGCTCGGCGAGGCCACCCCGGCCGTGCACGCCGAACCGGTCGAACATTCGACCCCCGCGGCGTCCAGGAGCATCAACAGCGAATCACCCTCGCAGCCGGGGAAGGTGAAATGCGCGTTGCCGGGCAACCGCCGTTCGTCGTGGGGTCCGTTGAGTATCGCGTCCGGGACGGCCCGCCGCACGCCCGCGATCAGCTCGTCGCGCAGCCCGGACAGTTCCGCGGACCGGACCGGCAGCTCGGCCACGGTCTGCCGCAGCGCCGCGGCCAGGCCGGCCACCGCCGCGACATCGGCGGTGCCCGAGCGCAGGTCCCGTTCGTGGCCACCGCCGTGCAGCAGCGGCACACAGCCCACCTGGCGGCCGAGCAGGAGTACGCCGACACCGTGCGGCCCGCCCAGTTTGTGCCCGGCGAAACTCGCGGCGGCGAGTCCGGCGGCACCGAAATCTATCGGCAGTTGCGCGGCGGCCTGGACCGCGTCGCTGTGCATCGGCACCTCGGCCGCCCGCGCGATCTCGGCCAGCTCCCGGATCGGCTGGATCGCCCCGACCTCGTTGTTGGCCCACATCACGGTGACCAGTGCGACCTCGCCGGGATGCGCGGCCAGTTCGGCGCGCAGTGTCTCCGGGGCGACGATTCCGTCGGCGTCCACCGGCAACCAGGTGACCCGGGCGCCCTCGTGCCGCTCCAGCCATTCCACCGCGTCGAGCACCGCGTGGTGCTCCACGGCGGCGGCCAGGATCCGGTTACAGCGCGGGTCCGCACCCCGCCGGGCCCAGTAGATTCCCTTGACCGCGAGATTGTCACTCTCGGTTCCACCGGAACACAGGATGACCTCGGAGGGGCGGGCGCCGAGATCCGCGGCGATCGATTCGCGCGACTCCTCCAGCCGGCGCCGGACCGCCCGGCCCGAGCCGTGCAGCGAGGACGCGTTTCCGACCTGCGCGAAGGCAGCGGTCGTCGCCTCGATCGCGACGGGCAGCATCGGTGTGGTCGCCGCATGATCGAGGTAGACCGTCGTGGGCACACCGCTGACAGCACCCGGGAAAGCCGACTTCATGACCGACAAAGCCTATCCCACCGTTGACCTGGGCATCTTTGGGGTCTCCCCCCTCCTTCTACAATTTTTCTACAAATTCCACACGATTCATAACAGTGCAGGCACCACCGACATTCCTCCATTTACCTGCCCGGATGACAGGGATGGCGCCGGCATAACCGTGGCCTTGAACGCCACAGACTGTGCCGTCGGGCCAGATGGGCCCACCCCCGGGAGCAGCGCGGTTGGAGCCGACTGACCAAGTGGGGTTTCCCATCCCGCTGGTGGAAGGGAAACGGCGTCTGTCACTCCGCACGCACGCCACGCGGAATACCCGGGGGGCATCGCCGGGGTTTATATGACCGGTGCCCACGGGGCGTCCTGGCCCTGTTCTGATGCCACTCTGAACGGATGCCACCGTGGGTTTGGACCGGGCCGAACAGACCAAGAAGTGAATGAGCTTGGCACAGGCGCCGGAGACCCGGGCGGGCGTCCGCCGCTGGTAGTCCTCATGGTCGTTCGAGGTCCATATACGGAGTCGTCTCGTTGCGGGAGGTTCGCCGAGTAGTCACATGTCACCGATGTCGGACCCTCCCCGCGCGTGCGGGGCCGACACCTTCGGCGGCTGCGGCGGCAACGGCATCGCCGGACCATCCCCGCGCGTGCGGGGCCGACCTCCTGGTGGACACCCTGGAGGAGGTCCGCGGTGGACCATCCCCGCGCGCGGGGGTCCGACCGGGCCCGGGCCACCTGCAGGACCCTGTACGCCGGACCATCCCAGCGCGTGCGGGGCCGACCTCCGGTCCCGGTCCCGGTCCCGGCCCCGGTCCCGGTACAGCGCCCTTACACGGACCATCCCCGCGCGTGCGAGGCCGACACTCCGCCGCTGAACCTGCCCGGCTCGATCTACGGACCATCCCCGCGCGCGGAGCCGACCGCCGATCACCGAGGTTGGTCACATGGTGATCAGGACCATCCCAGCGCGTGCGGGGCCGACCTGGTGGAGGCTAGTCCGGTGACTGGACTAGCAGGACCATCCCCGCGCGTGCGGGGCCGACTCCTGAGCAGGCACGTTCACAATGGCGATCGTGGGACCATCCCCGCGCGTGCAGGGCCGACTGCAGCGGGCCCTGGACACCGCCCAATCGACTAGGACCATCCCCGCGCGTGCAGGGCCGACACTTGCCGCACTTGGTAGGTTTTGGCTTTCCCGGGACCATCCCCGCGCGTGCGGGGCCGACATCTGCTCGACGGGAACGAGCACATCCCGCGCCGGACCATCCCCGCGCGTGCGGGGCCGACGCGTAGACGATGTGCCCGTCTCGGGTGTGCGGGGGACCATCCCCGCGCGTGCGGGGCCAACCACGGGGAGGTTTTGCGCCAGGTCCCGATCTCCGGACCATCCCCGCGGGTGCGGGGCCGACAGCTGCCAATCCTCGTGCTGCTCGACGACCTTCGGACCACCCCCGCGCGTGCGGGGCCGACCGATCCCGGCCTTCGACGTTTCCGAACAGCTTCGGACCATCCCCGCGCATGCGGGGCCGACCGCCCTGCGCGATCGGGCCGGGCGCGCCCCAGGGGACCATCCCCGCGCGTGCGGGGCCGACTTCCAGCTGGCAACCAAGGTCAAACCATGCTGGGGACCATCCCCGCGCGTGCGGGGCCGACGACGCCGACAGTGTCCACGCAGCTCCTGCGCCCGGACCATCCCCGCGCGTGCGGGGCCGACACCGGGGTGACATCCACCAGCGCGCCCATCGTGGGACCATCCCCGCGCGTGCGGGGCCGACTACACACCGCACCGGATCACGCGTAAGCACCTCGGACCATCCCCGCGCGTGCGGGGCCGACAGGCGAGGACTTCCGTCCACATGGCGTGTGCCCGGACCATCCCCGCGCGTGCGGGGCCGACGGTGGTGTGGGCCCGATCAAAGTCACGCCTAGCGGACCATCCCCGCGCGTGCGGGGCCGACTGACGCATGCCGGTCGGATGGGGTTCCCGCTGAGGACCATCCCCGCGCGTGCGGGGCCGACTACAACGGCCGCAACGGCGAAAACCTCGACGAAGGACCATCCCCGCGCGTGCGGGGCCGACAGAAGGTTTCTCCAGGAAGCAACCCGGTCGTACGGACCATCCCCGCGCGTGCGGGGCCGACCTGGGCGTGCAGATCGACGACCAGTTCGTCGTAGGACCATCCCCGCGCGTGCGGGGCCGACGCGCTGCATCTGCACAAGGAGACCGGCGAGGTGGGACCATCCCCGCGCGTGCGGGGCCGACCGCACGCCGGCCAGTCCGGCGCCCTCTCCCGACGGACCATCCCCGCGCGTGCGGGGCCGACTGCGCCAGGACCTTGTCCACGTCCTCGTTCAGCGGACCATCCCCGCGCGTGCGGGGCCGACGACACGCCGCCCGGCCACGCCTCACGATGCGGAGGACCATCCCCGCGCGTGCGGGGCCGACATGGTCTCCGTCGGGACGCACGCGCCAGCCGTCGGACCATCCCCGCGCGTGCGGGGCCGACCAGCGCTGGCCGCTGGGAACCGTGCCCGCCAGAGGACCATCCCCGCGCGTGCGGGGCCGACCACCTCTTGCACCATCACCGCGACCGTGGACTAGGACCATCCCCGCGCGTGCGGGGCCGACCGCACCGAGGAGGCCGCGACCAGCCCCGAACAGGGACCATCCCCGCGCGTGCGGGGCCGACCCGAACCGCGCCCGCTTCCTCGGCCGCGCTGAAGGACCATCCCCGCGCGTGCGGGGCCGACGTGTAACGCGATCGACAGTTCTCCGGCCAGCAAGGACCATCCCCGCGCGTGCGGGGCCGACGTCCGGAGCGCTGACCGCCAGATGAACGACGGCGGACCATCCCCGCGCGTGCGGGGCCGACCCACTGTGACCGACGATCGCGTCACCGGATCCAGGACCATCCCCGCGCGTGCGGGGCCGACAAGCTCACGTCCGCGACGAGTTCCCGGGCGATCGGACCATCCCCGCGCGTGCGGGGCCGACTGGAGGCCGCGCTCGCGAAAGACCGCATCATGAGGACCATCCCCGCACGTGCGGGGCCGACCGCACGTACCGAGCACCTGGGCACGGTGGCCACGGACCATCCCCGCGCGTGCGGGGCCGACCTGGCGTAGGGGTATACCGCAGGTCAGTGCGCAGGACCATCCCCGCGCGTGCGGGGCCGACGACGCGGCGGCAGCGTTCGCTGAGGCGCGCCGAGGACCATCCCCGCGCGTGCGGGGCCGACCAGATCACCCTCGGTCTCGGTCAAACCGGCATCGGACCATCCCCGCGCGTGCGGGGCCGACCGGTTCTCCCCTTCAATCGTTGTCAGGGTCTCCGGACCATCCCCGCGCGTGCGGGGCCGACGTGTCTCCCCGGCCGCCGCCCCTCCTCCCCTCAGGACCATCCCCGCGCGTGCGGGGCCGACCTCGGCGCCGTACATGATCACGTCGCGGTCGGTGGACCATCCCCGCGCGTGCGGGGCCGACTCGCCAACTCCGGGCGCGGCACCCGGATCGAGAGGACCATCCCCGCGCGTGCGGGGCCGACCTCTCAGCAGCCGCCACCCCGAAGACAGGGTCAGGACCATCCCCGCGCGTGCGGGGCCGACATCTTCGGCACGGCCAAGAAGATGGCGGCCTGCGGACCATCCCCGCGCGTGCGGGGCCGACCCGCACTCGGTTCCGCAGGAAATCAGCGTCCGCGGACCATCCCCGCGCGTGCGGGGCCGACGCAGTGCGCGGGGGCCGCCACTCGTTGACCATCGGACCATCCCCGCGCGTGCGGGGCCGACGACACCTGCGGCACATCCAGGTTCGCCGCGATAGGACCATCCCCGCGCGTGCGGGGCCGACAAAACGGTTTTGAGTCGGAGGCGGATTACGGTCGGACCATCCCCGCGCGTGCGGGGCCGACTCCGCTGCGTGTGGGTCGCCGATGACAGTGCCCGGACCATCCCCGCGCGTGCGGGGCCGACGGCGCCAGCCTCACCCAGGCCGCCGCCGACGCAGGACCATCCCCGCGCGTGCGGGGCCGACCTCGGCGTGGAACTCGGTGACGACGATGCCACCGGACCATCCCCGCGCGTGCGGGGCCGAACCGACTTACTACTGGGGCACTGCACCGGAGGGGGGACCATCCCCGCGCGTGCGGGGCCGACGGTGGCATCGAGATCGGCGGTTTCCTGGACGGAGGACCATCCCCGCGCGTGCGGGGCCGACGCACCGGGGACGCGGGACCGGTCACCGAGCCGCGGACCATCCCCGCGCGTGCGGGGCCGACCACGGAGAGCAGGCACTCACCGGATCGCACCGCGGACCATCCCCGCGCGTGCGGGGCCGACACGACATGGGCCGAGAACTCGTTCACGAAGCCGGGACCATCCCCGCGCGTGCGGGGCCGACACCTCGCCACCGAACTCGGCCTGCTGGAACCGAGGACCATCCCCGCGCGTGCGGGGCCGACGTCGCGTTCGTGCGCGGACCCCGGTCCAAGGCAGGACCATCCCCGCGCGTGCGGGGCCGACCACAGATCCACCGCGATACTGTCGGCGTCGGGGGGACCATCCCCGCGCGTGCGGGGCCGACGGCTGCTGCCGCGGTGATGGGTTCTCGGGCGGCGGACCATCCCCGCGCGTGCGGGGCCGACCCGACCCGACGACGGCACCACCCCGGTGTGGCCGGACCATCCCCGCGCGTGCGGGGCCGACTCGCCGACGACCACCGGATCCAGCAGATAGGCAGGACCATCCCCGCGCGTGCGGGGCCGACGCCACTGTGGTGGGTCCGGCACGCATAGTCCTCGGACCATCCCCGCGCGTGCGGGGCCGACAACGTGCAGGCCACTGTGGACATCTGCACGGAGGGACCATCCCCGCGCGTGCGGGGCCGACCCCCGGCCCCGGCTGGATCTCGGATGGAACCACGGACCATCCCCGCGCGTGCGGGGCCGACACTTCTTTACCTGCGTGTTTGTTCGCCAGTCGCGCCTTTTTCATTCACTTCGGTCAGCGCGCTGCTGTCGGCTGCCGCCCCTGGATCTCGGTTCTGTTGGGGCTTGGAGGAAGTCTTTCCGGGCGCGGTGGGTGTTTTTGGGCGGGCAGAGAGGAGTAGTCCGTCGAAGTCGGTAGGGCGCCAGCGGTCGCGGCCGGCAGTGCGGACGGCCCAGCCTTGTTCGTTGTTGGCGGGTTCGATCATGACGGCCTGGCCGTCGCGGACGCGGTCGGCGAGTAGTTCCCAGAGGCGTTCTCGTACACGTCGGCTGGGTCTTCCGACGAAGACACCGGCATTTACTTCGACCATCCATCGGGTGAGATGGCCACGAAGGCCTGGCGCGACAGCGATGAGGACGATGACTGTCACAGGTTCACCATTCGACCTGGGTTTCGATTTCGGGTCCGATGATAGTGAGCTGTTGCTCGCCGAAACTGGGTTGCATGAGGTCGGCTTCTTTGTCTGCCCAGTTGGTGCCGCCATCGACGGCGCCAACTTTCTCATCCCACAATTGCGGTCCGGAGGGATCATCCTCGGCCCCGGTAGCGTCGAGCAGCGTTCGGACGTCGTTGACGACCCGTGGAAGCAGTTGTCGCTCGGCAATGAGGTCGCGGAGTCCCAGTCGGGCGTCGCGTTCTTCGCTGAGTTCGTCAGCGACGAGGTCGAATGCGAGGGGGATGGTGTATTCGGCCTTGTACAGGTCGGCGATGTCGAGGACGAACGACATCGCCGATCCGGTGTGGACAAATCCGAGGCCGGGGCTGGCTCCGAGTCCGACGATGACGGCGTGGCAGATTCCGTAGAGGGCGGCGTTCGCGGCGGAGAGAACACGGTTGAGGTCGTCGCCGGTGGCGTGGGCGTCGCCGGCGATGTATTTGCGGCCTTGCCAAGTGATGCCGGTTCGCGAGGCGTGCTCGCGATAGATGCGTCGGATGCGAGTTCCTTCGCGGCCGCGGAGCTGCTGCATGGTCAGGTCGCTGACGTTCTCGCCGGGGAACCGCATCGAATACATGGCGCGGGCGACTTTCAGCCGTTCTTTGGGCCGGGTTACCAGGTGTGCCTGCTGCATCAGGAGTCCGGCGCCGCGGGACGGGCCGATCCCCGCGGCGTACATGCGTACTCCTTGTTGCCCGATCCAGCAGATTGTGGTGCCCGAATCGGCGAGGAGTGCCGCGGCGGCATGGGTGATGCGGGTGCCGGGTCCCAGCAGCATGGCCGCGACCAGCGCTGCGGGGACACGAACGGTTTCCTTCTTGTTGATCACCACCACGGCGTTCTCATCGCGGTCGATATGGGATCGCTCGACGTAGACCGTGGATATGCGGTCTTGGAGTCGGTGCAGATCGTGGGGGTGGGCTTTCCACCAGATGTCGGGCATATCAGGCCGATGGAATCGGTGCGAGAGTGAGCAGCCCACATCCATATGCTTTGGAAGGTCCGATACCGGCGAGGAGGGTGGCGGTGAACCGCTCGCGGTCGGTGATCTCCAGGTGGCCCTCGAAGGTAGCGGTGTGGATTGTGACCCGAGACCTTCCCATGTTGTCTCGATCGGGGTGCCCGAAATTCAGTCGTTGACGCGTGCTGATCAGGATTTCGGGCGCGGACTCGTCCAGCTCGATTCCAGGCAGCTGCGGTTCGAACTCGGTGGAGGGGATCCGGAACCCCCACTTCTGTGTCCGATCCAGAAACCAGGACAGTTGCGCCGCCGCTGTCCGGTGGCCGAGCCGCAGCGACCTCGGCCGGGGTCGCTGCGCTTCAGGCTTTTGCGTTCCGGCTTCGACCCGGGCAACCTGGGCTGCTGTGCTTTTCAGCGGGGTTTTGGTGTTCTGTACTGGGCTTGCGGTGACCCGGAAGGCGTAGTGGTGTCCGCTGTCGAGCTTGTCCAGAAGGGGACGGTAATCGGCGATGTCGGCGTGTTCACCGTCGGCTCCGGGCCAGCCCGCATTTTCGATCAGGTGGGACCAGTCGGGCTTTGTCTGAGTCAGCGCGTACAGCAACGGTCGGTGTGGATTGTCGGTGTCCAGTCGCCACAGGATGCGCTCACCGGTGGCGTCGCCGGGGACTCCGTGCAGGACGGCGCTGTGCATAGCGCGGGGGTTGGCGAGCAGTTTCCGGCTCTGCGCCCGCAGTGGGTTGATGCGGATGCGTGAGAGGTAGGTCATGGGGCGCCTTTCACCAGTCCAGGAGGGAGAACGGATCGTGGCCGACCGGTGGCACGCTGCTACCGGTCTCGGCGGCGTCGGGCTCGGGGAATCCGGTCGGGATCTGCACGGTGGTGTGTCGCACACGGCGCTGCATATACCTGCGATCGCGAAGGCCGAAGGAAACGGGCACATCCTGGCGGGTTTCGCCGCCAGCGGGATCGTCGATGGTGACCGGCAGATGCACGAAAGCTGGTTTGGTGCCGCGCAGGTGGCCGGCGCGGGCTGCTGTGCTGGCCTGCCATGGATGCGAGGACAGTGCGGTGAGCAGTTCCGAGGTGGGTGTGCCTGCCAGGATCGGTTGGGTGGGCGGGCAGCTACGCCGTCCGAGTGCCAGTGGGAAGGCCGGCCGCTTGACCGCCGCAGCCAGTTCGCGGACGGTATCGGGTGGACCGGCGAGCCCGACCAGGAACGCAGCGTCTTGTAGATAGTAGCGGTGCGTGACGTGGGTGTATTTCGCTGGTGTGGTGGGCCGTTGGTTCCCTTTCGCGTTGACTCCGCTTTGTTTCAGCGGCTGTCCGCGGTAGTCGGAGACGGTGTGGAAGTCGCGGAGCAAGGTGCCGGCCTGGTCGGTGCGTACTCCCATGGCGAGTCCGGCCAGGGTGCTGAGATCGGCGCCGCGCTCGAGGCCGAGTGCTGCGGCGAGGAGGCCGACGACTCCGGATTTTGTCGGTTCGGTCCGGGTTTCGCGGCGGTTGAATTTGCTGTTCTCGCCCCAGGACTGGAGAGGTGCGGCCAAGCGGAGCAGCAGGATCGAGGTGTCGGTGGATGCGGTCATCGGCTCAGGTATCCGCGCAACTGTTCGAGCAGTCCTTGGCGGAGTTCGGTGATTGTTACCGCGGCACCGAAGGCGGTTTCCAGGTCTTTCTCGGTTTCGGGGCCGAAGGCGTGCGCGAACGCGGCGTGAGCGGGTTTGTCGCCCCACATTTCGATGCTGCGTCGCTGTTCTTCGGCCAGCGCGCGGGCGGAGCGTTCGGCGATGCCGCCTCGAGGTGCGGAGATCGGATTCTCGAATGCCGAGACGAGGTTGACGGGTTGGTCCTCCCGGACCACGACCGCGACCAGGGAGGGCAGGGTGCGGTGGGCGAAGGAGTTGCCGTAGCCGGCGGGCATGGAGCGGGCGAAGCTGTCGACGAAGATGTCGATCGCTTCGAGCACCGCGTCTGGTTCGCCGAGGTTGTGGTGTAGCTGGTCGAGTCCGATGCTGGCGTACCGGTAGAGGGTGGCGGAGTTGAAGCCGATCGAGCCGATCATTCCGGCGGCAGGGTCGGCATCGTTCTCGTTCGCATCGTCGACGGCGGTGTAGTAGTCGAACTCGGCTTCGACTGCGTGTGTGGAGATGGCATGTGCCACCTGAGCTGCGGCGTCGACGTTGAGGGCGGGAATATCGGCGACCATGCGTCCGAACAGAGCGACGTCCATGGGGTGGTTCTGAGTGAATTGGTCGGCGACCGGCAGGTCCTTCATGGCCTTCTCGAGCGCTTGGTCGTCGAGCGCGGCGAGTTCGTCTGCTCTATCTGCGACGAGGTCGACCACTGAATCGAGTTGGCGGTTGCCGACGAACAGCAGGTAGGCGGTGTTGCCTGCTTTCTTCCCTGCGGCGATGCCGACCGGGGCAAGAACGGCAGTGCCGAGGCGTGCTGCCTTCTCGGAATCGAGAGAGGTACGTTCCTTGATCCGTTTGGCCAGTTCGGCCGCGACTTTACGAGTCCGGGTTCCGAGGTCTTGCTTGGGGACACGTTCTTCGAATCGCATCCGTGCCGCCCGCTTCCAGGCTTGCGAAGACACGCGGGACCGACGGACGCCGCCGTAGACGGCTTCCTTCGGGTTTCCCTGGTCGTCGCGATTGAGGTTGGCCGGCGGAACAGTCTGCAGAATGTGTATATCGATGCGTACATGCTGAGCCATGTCAGGTGTGTCCTTTGGTCTGAGTTGATGTGCGGCAGAGGTGTCTCGTCAGCCGGTGGCGGACTCGGCGGGTTTTTCCCATCGTTGATAGCCCCGTGCCCAGGCTTTTCGGACGCGCTGCCGCCCATCGGGCCAGTGCCAATCGTCGAGGTCGCGGAGCAGTCGGTCGTAGTCCAGCCCTTGTTTGACATCGCGGAGTTGCGTGACCAGCCCGCGTAACTGGTAGGTCAGCATCGACACCGAAGTCGAACTCACCATCGCGGATACACGGCGGTCCACCGCGTCGGCGCTGTACTTCTCGTGACCACGCAAGACCCGCAGGGCGAAGCCGAGGCCGACACCAGGAACGTGCATCAGGGTCTTCTGGGACTGTTGATGCAACCCGAACAACGCCAGTGCGGCATGTTCGGCGTGCTGGTCGGCAGTCACGCCCCCAAAGCGTTCCTGTTTTTCGTTGTCGTCGGGCGCTATGGTGTAGAACGGCCACATCTTGGGAACTGTCAACGTTTCACGGCCGAGGCCTGACCGCAACGCGGCAAGATGTTCGCCCGGCGGCAGCTCCTGCCTTGCCGTGCCTTCGCGGATGAACCTGTTCCAATATTTCTGAGCCATATGTCTATTCCTCCTCGTGCGGCCGTTTGCGCAGAGCGGATGCTCGGCCGAGGGTGTCGTTGACCGAGGTGTGAAACCGGTTCGCCGCCAGTCCGAGTTTGTAGTGGTGTTCCTTGCTGCCCGATTTCTCGCTGCGGCCGTTGAACGCGGCTGCGGGGAGGGCGAACAGCGGTGCGGCGCAGCGATGAACCGCGTCGAAGGCCATCAGCTCCCATGCCGCACGTCCGCGGGTGAGTTTGTCCTCATCACGGGAGTCCGCCGTTACGCCTGCCAGGAGTCGCCGGACCAGTGGATCGAGGGCAGTGAGTAGCTGCTCTCCCGGCCGCATCCCCTTGTTCCACGGGATCGGGGCGGCGCCCACGGATCGGCGCAGATCGGCGGAGAGGTGGTTGATCGCGTTGACCAGCTGTTCGGCCTGCATCGCGGCGTCTACGACCACCTCGTAGGCCAGCCCCTTACCTCTCAGAGATGCCACAGGCACAGACACGACGTCATGGATCAGTTCCTCGATCACCGCAGACTGGTTGCCGTACACGATGCCGAAGGTCTCTACCTGCAGCGGATAGTCGACATCGATGATGCCCTCGGCGTCCAAACCTGCGATCTGATCGATCAGCTCACTGGTCTGCGCCGCGCCGTTCTCCTTCTCCAGGGCCAGCAGGGCGTCCAGTCCACGCCACGCTGCCTTGCCCGCCGTGTGCCGCAACGGACGTAGCGGAGCGGCTCCTGTGCGTTTGTCGGGTTTGTCCTTCCGCCATGCGGTGTGGGTTTCCCATACCGGCACACCGACGGTGAACCGGTCCCCCGCGGACACCACCACTCGCGAGACAACGAGACCATCCTGGGTAGATTCGGCCATCAGCCGGATCCGCCGTGACTGCCACGTCCACAGGTCCAGCACGCTCTCCGGTGCGCGAATCTTCCACTGCGGCCCGAGAGGATCTTTCGCCCATTGCGGGGTGCCCAGTCGCTTCTGAATACCGATCGGGGTGTTCAGAAGTAAAGTGTCGTAGAGGGTTCGCCCGACCGGCATCACCACACCCAGCTGCCCCAGCGGGCCCGTCGGGTTTCCCGACGTTTTGCCCGTTTTCTCGGCATTCGGGTCACCGATAACACCGGTTTTAATGGCCGCGGTGTCCCAGCATTGCGTATGCAGCATCCAGCGCACGGCGGCATCGAGCGACAACGGCAGGGCATCAGCCTCGGTCCGTGTCGCGAACAACGGGACGTTGTTACCCGAGGGCGCTGTGGCCACCAGCAACGCAGCCCCCTTGGTTTCACCCTTCTTCGTCCGAAGACCAGCGACCTGGCCGAACGGATGCACCGGATGCAGTACGTCGAATCGGTCGCCATACTCGACCAGATACGCGTCGAGCGCCTCGACCTCACCGGCATCGAAGCATCCGCGGTCGAATCGCTGCCCCCACTCTTGTCGAGACCGCGGCGACCCGAGCGCGTGCAGCACGATCGGCAGCAGAAGTTGACGCAAGATCGCCGGCAGCATTGTCGGCACCTCCACATCGAGGCTGACGATCCGGTGGCTGTTCACCAACGCGCGCCACACCGGAAGCGCCTCGACAGAGCCGTCGTCGAACCTGCAGGGCAACAGCGGAACTGCCCGAATCAAGTCGCCTTCATTCACGCTCTCATCCATTCGATAAGGAACAGTGTTTAAGGTATTTCTGGAGAGTACTTCACTCGCTTGTCCGGCGGTATGGAAAACTAGAGCCATACCTGCCGGTTTGTTCCGGCAGGTATGGTCCAGAACAGTGTTTGGGCTCCCAGTCGGCCCCGCAGAGGCGGGGAGTGGCGCGGTGACGTACTTTCTGTACTCACCGCGTCACTCGACACGCAGGCCGAGTTTTTCTTCGTAACGGACCTTGGTCTCGCCGACCATCGCCCGGCTGTCGCGGTCGAGGACCAGTGCACGGCTGTAGCGCAGCCATGGGTGATCCCGCCAACCGTCCAGCGTTCGCAGCGACTCCATTCCGGATCGGGTAAGTCGCGTCGGCAGCCGAAGTGTCCCGCCGAGAACGTCGTCGAGAACCTCGGCACCGACCTCACCGTTCGGCCCGAGCCGGCGCCCGTTCTCGGCTCGGTAACCGTGGTCGTCCCGCCGTACCAGGATCACTTCGATCGATTCCTCGCCGTCACGGACACGGACATCATCGTCCTTGACGTACTCCCCCCGGTGCAGGCCCTCCAACGTCGGGTGCTCGTGCTCGCCGAGGCGGGTCAGCACGAACTGTGCTGCCGTGTCGGCCCGCTTGTGTTGATCGGCGATCCAGGACTGCGACGCGTCGGCGACTTCGGATGCCCAGGCTTGAGAGGTCGTTACCTGCCCGTCGTAGGCGGCGGCTACCAGCTCGGGGACCTGGGCAGGAACCTTCCAGCCTTCTCCTACCGCCTGCAGGACTGCTGCCGCACTGCACAGTAGTGGGTATCGCCCATAGATCGCTTCGCTGCCACCGTCGAACTGCGGTGAACCGTCTCCACGCGGGGTGAAGCCGGTGACTATCACGGTCGGCTCACGCAGCCCCGGGGGGCGGCGGACTCCGTCGTGGCGGTGCATGCGTCCGATCCGTTGCAGCAACAAGTCCATCGGCGCCAGATCGGTGATCAGCAGGTCAGCGTCCACGTCGAACGATTGTTCCGCGATCTGTGTGGCAACCACGATGGACAGAGGTCGTTGCACCCCATCTTTTTTCGGGCCCAGGACAGTGAGACATTCCTCGGTCACCGCCGCACGCTCACGGATGTGCATCCGCGCGTGCAGCAGCCGCACCGCAGACCCGAACACAGGCCTCAACTCCTCGTAGGTCTGCTGGGCCCGATCAACCGTATTGCGGATGATCAGCACGCAACCGCCTTCGGACAGGCGATCGCGCAGCAGCTCGGCGATCGACATTCCTTCCCGAAGCACCCGGACATTGACCCGCAGCGATTCCGCCCTCCAGGCCGGTGCAGTGGCCTGCTCGACCACCGGAGTGCCGGCGGTGTCCGTCCACGCCGTGATCACCCTCGGATATCCCGGTTCCGGCTCGACCGCGATCGGCTCGAGTTCCTCGGTGCCGCGGGCCCCGGCCAGGTAAGCGCTGAGCAGCCGCTCGCGTTGCTGGGGCGGCAACGTAGCCGACAACAGGATGACCGGGACTCCGGCCTGGCCGAGCCAGCGCAGCCCCTCCACGAGGAACTCCGACATGTACACGTCAGCCGCATGCACCTCGTCGAGAATGACGACCTTTCCCGCCAGCCCGGCCATCCGTAGCATCACATGCTTGGTCCGCGTCGCCGCCAGCAACAACTGATCGATCGTGCCAACGACGAACGGCGCCAGTAACCCCCGTTTCGCTCCGAGGAACCACTCGGCCGGCACCGTACGGACCGGCCTCTCCCACGTACACGGGTCGAACTCCGCACAGCCATACGGATCATCGAGCCCGAACTCGTCCTCACCGACACTCAAGAACTCCGCATCCCCACCCTGAGCGGATTCGACGAGCCCTTGCCACTCCGCGTTGAAGCGACGCTTGCCGTGCAGCAACGCAACCCCGGCCGCAGCATCGGCGTTTACCTTCTCCACCCATGCCCGCGCTTGCGTGAACATCGGGTCACTTGTCGCCTGAGTAGGCATCCCCACGAACACCCCGTCGAACCCGAACCGCGCCGCCAGCACCTCCGCACACAGCAACGCCGTTCTCGTCTTACCCTCCCCCATAGGCGCCTCTACAATCATCAACCCAGGACGCTCCATGCGCGCCGCACACTCGATTGCCACACGCTGCGAAGCTCGCGGTAGAGCACCGAATCGCGACTCGAAATCATCGGCCGAAGGCTCCGGAATTCGACCCCACCCGCGAGCCAGACCGAGTGCTTCCCATGCCTTCTCAGCCCTCGCGCGTGCCCATTTGACACTGATCTGGTCCAAACGATCAAGGCCCGGGAAGTGCTCCCCACTTGCGATCCAATCGGCCATAATGATGTACCCGCTCAATGCCAACTGCAGCGCTCGCGACGGCACGACCCGCGGCTCCAGATCAGAAAGCTCGCCATACCCCAGCGCCCGGGTATACACCGCTAGCAACGCTCGCTGAGCCTTCGGCCAATCACCCGTACCCCGCAGCTCAGGCTCACTGCGCCGACCAGGCCCCAAATCCCCCAGCGATGGAAACTGCCCGTGATGCCCGGCTATCAACGGCCACAACCAGTCTCGTTGCTCAGCACTCCACCCGGCCTCCTGAAGCAGGTCCTTCAGCACCCTCGCCCCGGCCTTCTCATGCCTCCACCGCCTTGTTTTGACCGCGCGCTGATCCCAACCCAACCCCACGCTGCGAACCGCAGCGGCACCGTGACGGTCCACGGACTGAAACGCAGGCGTTGCCTTGCCCAGATCGTGCACACCACATAGCCATACGAACAACCGCCGACCCGCATCAACACCGCCGGCAACCAGTGACACTTGATGACGGACCGACTCCGCCAAGTATCTATCCCAGATCAACTCTGCAACAGCTGCCGTATCCAGTAGATGCGAAAGCAACAGATTCACCGTGCCACCAGCACGACCAGCAGACTTCCCCCAAATAGCGCCCAACCATGCTTCTTCGGAGCCAGCCAAGTCCGGGCACCCAGCCGACCTCACGTCCCCGTCCACAGTCATAGCGCCACCATAAAAAGACCCACCGACACAAACAGCGGCTGACACACGGTCGCACCCCCATGCCCGAACATCAGTCATTGACAGCTGATTTCGTCGCTGCCGCCGCCACCAACCCCCTGTGTCGCACCCTGGGCGTGGCGCAGTCGATGGGCCGGGTCACTTCGACCCTGGACAATTCACCAGCGGAGTCGTTCAACTCGCTGCTGAAGGTCGAGTTCGTGCACCGTCACCGGTTCCGCACCCGCGCCGAGGCCGGTATGCGGATCGTCACCTGGATCACCGGGTTCTACAACCCGAAACGCCGCCACAGCCTCTGCGGCGGCATGTCACCGATCTACGAAAACCATATGGCCACCGTCCGCGCGGCGACCGCAGCGGCCCTGTCACGAGACGAAGCCGCATAAAGGAACCCTCCACGGTTTCAGGGGACTGACAGTGCCGCCGGTCACGGAATAGCACTGGACTCCGGAACCCTTCTTAGCGAACCAAGATCAACACGTGGTGCTATGAAGGGCCATATGCACCCTCTGCAGGGCGTTCCAGCAACCATCTATCCATAGTCCCGACGAAGTGAATGAAAAACAGCCACCCAGCACGAAAATGGCCAGTTCAGGAAGTGTCGGCCCCGCACGCGCGGGGATGGTCCCACACCCGAGTTTGTAATGACATTCCGCACAGCGTCGGCCCCGCACGCGCGGGGATGGTCCGACTTGGCGGGCGAGGTTGTTCACTGGGCACTCGTCGGCCCCGCACGCGCGGGGATGGTCCTCCCGGCCCTCGGCCAGCCACACCACAGGTCGCGTCGGCCCCGCACGCGCGGGGATGGTCCTTTTGAATACGCGCGAGTGTTTCTACAGCGTAAGTCGGCCCCGCACGCGCGGGGATGGTCCATGATGCGTTTCCGGATAGCCCTATCAAGATGAGTCGGCCCCGCACGCGCGGGGATGGTCCGCGGTACGGCATCCCGTCCGAAGACCCGGAGGCGTCGGCCCCGCACGCGCGGGGATGGTCCGCAGGCCGGTATCGCACTCGGTCTGCCGAGCGAGTCGGCCCCGCACGCGCGGGGATGGTCCGCCGACGAAGAACTGATGATGCGCGAATGGGAAGTCGGCCCCGCACGCGCGGGGATGGTCCGCCCTGGCTCGCGCCTTGCGGGTCGACCCGAGCGTCGGCCCCGCACGCGCGGGGATGGTCCAGGCCGGATTCCGTGCTTCTACCGGCTGCGGGTGTCGGCCCCGCACGCGCGGGGATGGTCCGGCGGATGATGACTCGCCCGTCTGGCAGGTCGAGTCGGCCCCGCACGCGCGGGGATGGTCCGGCGACCAGCACGGCCGAGATCAGCGCCTCCAGGTCGGCCCCGCACGCGCGGGGATGGTCCTACCGACCTCGACGGCGACGGATTCCATAACTAGTCGGCCCCGCACGCGCGGGGATGGTCCCCCCGTGCGCTGTGGGAAGGTGCCCGAGGAGTAGTCGGCCCCGCACGCGCGGGGATGGTCCGAGGTTCGAGCCGTCTTCGACGCTGGTGTCGACGTCGGCCCCGCACGCGCGGGGATGGTCCGTCCGGAACGAGCCGATCGCGGCGAAAATTGGAGTCGGCCCCGCACGCGCGGGGATGGTCCATCGGTGAGGGCCTGGAACTCCGCGGACACACCGTCGGCCCCGCACGCGGGGATGGTCCTCAGAATGTCTGAGAACGAAGTCGACCAGATCGGTCGGCCCCGCACGCGCAGGGATGGTCCTAGACGGCAATGCGCACGATTGGAGGTCTACCCGTCGGCCCCGCACGCGCGGGGATGGTCCTCCGTTGACCCACACCGTGGCGACCCGCAGCTGGTCGGCCCCGCACGCGCGGGGATGGTCCGCGTGGGCTTATCTGCCGCGTATCGAGTCCGTAGTCGGCCCCGCACGCGCGGGGATGGTCCACGGGTTGCGGCGTGGCATTACTGGGCTCTCCGGTCGGCCCCGCACGCGCGGGGATGGTCCGGTTGAGGAGTCGAACCCCCAGGTTTTACCCTGGTCGGCCCCGCGCACGCAGGGATGGTCCGGGGTTCATGGTGAGCAGGTCACCGAGGATCGGGTCGGCCTCGCGACCGCGGGGATGGTCCGGATTCAGCTCGGTACTCGAAGACTGTGTCGAAGTCGGCCCCGCGCCCGCGGGAATGGTGCTGCCATCCCGGACAACATTTTCGATCCGGGCCAGTCGGCCCGCGCCCGCGGGGATAGTCCGGGCGCCGACGTCTCGACGGTTCTTGTCAGTCGAATTCCCGTCGGCGAGCAGGCGCTGCGGCCCCTGCACTACAGCGAGCGCTCGATGCCACCAGCGGCCACGCGCAATCCACTGAGCAGCCGTGCCTGAACTTCGGTCGTGCCTTCGATAAGGCGCCGCCGGAGCGCACAGGCTGAGCAAAGACACAATCCGGCGAATGACCAGCGAGGACACACTCCGCGCGTACCGTTCCGCGGCGAGATCCGATCACGGACGAAGACGTCAACACGGACATGAGCCCGATCGAGTGAGGAGGTACCCAACCCCATGCGCTCACGCATTCTGCACGAAAAAGCCAGGTCAAGACGAAATATCGCCTTGACCTGGCCATTCTATGGTTGTCCCAGCTGAGATCGAACCAGCGAACTTGGGCGCGTGAGGCAAAAGCCTCTTGCCGCTGCCCCTTCTGGGCCGGGAGAGGCACCGATCGCGATCAACGGCTCCGGTCCGCCACAGACGAAAACGATCCGACCCGACTACGGAACCGCGGCCGCCAGATAAGTCGATGGTTCATTCCGGCAGGAGCTTCTAGGATTCGCCGACGACCCGCATTCCAGTTGTTGCCTTTCGGTAGTCCCGCAGCCCACGCCGAAGTGCTTGTCCGATGGTCTGTGCCGTGTCCCGCTGTCCATCCACCAGGTGGGTGTAGATGTCGAGGGTGGTCGTGTTGTTCTTGTGCCGCATGCGCCGGGTCACGTCCGCCAGGCTGTATGCCCCGTCCGCCAACAGCGACCCGTACAGGTGACGGAGCGAGTGGAATCCCATCTGTTGGCGCATCTTTCCGTCGGGACCCCAGGGCACCAATTTCGCTGGTTCTCCGCCGAGCTCGGACACCGCGGCGTAGACACGGTTCCGCAGGGCCTTCTGAGACATGCGCCCGCCTGAACGACTCCCTTCGAACTCGATGAATTTGCCGGTAGTGCGTCCACGCAGCAGATCTACCAGCCAGTCCACGACCCATGGATCGACCGGGATCTTCGTCCCCGATGTTTCGGTCTTCAGTGGGCCGTCGTGGGTATCGATCCTCTTTCCGTAGACTCGTCGAGATGGCTTGTACTGGGTCACGGGCCGGTAAGTGCATGCTTCGACGTTGAGGTCCTCGATGTTCGCGCCGAGTACCTCGCTGAGGCGCAGTCCGACACCGACACCGAGTGCGACCGCGATGTGTGTCTCTTCGGGCATCAGGTGGAAGAAGGCCCAGAACTCCGACATCGTCGGGCAGTAGGCGGCGATCTTCGGGCGTTCCCGGTTCGGTTTGGCGTAGGTCTCGATCGAGCAGGGCATCACCATGGTGAGCTCGGCTCGTTTTGCTGCGGCCATGATCCTGGTGAGCAAGCGGTGGATATCGACTCGGTAGTCGAAGGCATAGCCGGTGCGATGCAGGCCGGTCATCAGTTTCAGGACATGCGGTTCACGCACTTCGTGGACTGCGAGTCTGTCGAGGTACTGGAGGATGAGCTTGATCTTGCTCCGGTAGCCACCGAAGGTTCCCGGATCGATCGCCTGGAGATCGAGCCATTCCCAGCACCACTCGGTCATCATGACGCGTGACGCATCTTTCGTTATGTGCTGTCCGGCTTTGATCGCCGATACTTGGTCCTGCGCCCATTGTTCGGCTGCTTTGGCGGTGTCGAACCCGCACGTGTGGGCAGCGTGGCGAATTCCGTCCTGGTATGCGCCTCTCCATCGCCTTCCTTTGCCGTAACTGGACGATTTCAACCGGTGCCCGTTTGTGTCGCGTTCGCGGCGATGCCAGGTGTCATACGGTTTCCTAGCCCGCACGGCAGGGACACGCTTTCGCTGTGCCAATGGCTATTTCCTCGCCGGGTGGTGGTCGACCCGAACCGACGAGAATGTCCATAGTAAAGACGGGCAAGGCAAGGCGCTCGCCGTTCCGCCTCTGTTACGCGGCATCTCGATGCTCGGTCTCGTCGATGGTGTGGCCGCCGCCCCGCGCGAGCATCATCTCTTCCCAGGCCATCAATTCGTCCAACCGATATCTCCGATGGCGGCCGATGCGAGCGAAGCGGGGCCCCTTACCAAGGGAGGCCCAGTTGGCCAGTGTCTTTGGCGGTATCTTCAATCGATCCGCCACATCATCAGTCGTCAGCCAGCCGGAAAACCTATCTTCCACGTCGTTCACTCCCCATTTCGAATTGAAATGATTTCATCAACCGATTTCGACATAGTTCGAATATTGGATTGCCAGACAATCAACGCTCGATGTGTATCGAATTGTCAAGCACTACTGGCGAGTTGGTGCTAACGTTTCGCTGGTTGCCATCGAAAGACGGCCGTCGCGTCTGAAATTCCTCACTCACAGATACCTCTCACTCTCTGGCACCACCTACTGTGCGGGCTGATGTCGGCAGCTGAATTGCCACAATGCGATTACTCAGCGGCTAGCGTTTCCCTCTCCTCCAACGCCTCCGCCGCCGTATCGACCGGTACAGGCCGCCCCCGGTTAGCCCCCCACCCGTGATCACGCCCGTCCGCCGTTTCGGGGCGGAATACGGCCCCGGCTGGGTGACCCGCTGTGGTGGGGTGCGGTGGTCGGGTAGGCGGTGCCGTGGCGCAGCGGGTGGGTGTTTCGTTGCCACATAGGGACGAATCCGGTTCAGACCGAGCGGTTGTCGAGGATCACCTCTTCCTTCTCGTGAGCACCGATGTCGCCGGCGCCGCGAGCGGGCGTTGTGATCTCGGGACCGGTGGGTTCGGTGAAAGCGGGCAACGGGGCCGTAGCGTCGATCTCGATATCGGGGTCGGCTTCGTCGTTGCTGGCAGCGAGTTCGCCGGGGTCGGTGGTGATCAGAGCGTTCTCGGTGGGTGAGGCCAGCGATGCGAACACCGCGCGGTCGGTGCCGCCGACCGTGAGCAGTCCGCTGCCGCGTGCGGCGGAGAGCAGGAACTGTTGTTCTCCGTCGGAGAGCCGGAACGCCGCGGCGACCTCGTCGATGGCTTGAGGTGCTTGGCGGAGCAAGATCTGGGTGGCGGCGTTGGAGACGATCGCGCGGCCGAGTTCGGTGGACAGGACATCGGTGCTGTCCTGGGTGGCGACGGTGAGCCCGGCCCAGTGTTTGCGGAAGCTCTTCGCCGCCTTGAAAAGGAACTGGGCTCCGGCGGGTTGGCGCATGAGCAGCCATGCTTCGTCCACGGTGATCATGCGGGGCCGCCGGTCGGCCGGGTTGGAGACCCGCCGCCAGGTCGCGTCGAGGACCAGCAGGGTGCCGATGGTCTTGAGTTCTTCGGGTAGCTCCCGCAGTGAGAACACCACCAGCCCGCCTTCGGGTTCGGTGGTGGTGGGCCCGTCGAGCAGCCCGGCATAGGCGCCGGCGCCGACGTAGGGCGCGAGTCCGTCGGCGATCTCGCCGGCCGCCGGTGTCGCGAGCCGGGCCAGGTGCTCGCGCAGGCCGCTCAGGGTCGGGGCGGGCTGGGTCCAGGTGGCGGGGTCGTCGGTGATTCCGGCATCGGAGTAGGTGGCCGACAGCGCGGTGTCGAGGGCTGCTCGCTGGGCGGGGTTTTGGTCGCCGAGCAGGACCGTGATGAGGGTGTGCAGGAACAATTTGCGGCGGGTGAGAGCGTCGACGGGGGCGCTGCGGCTGCCGCCGGGGCGGGTGTGGATTTCCAGGTCGAAGGGGTTGAGTCGCTGCCCTTCGGAGCCGAGGCGCAGGTGGGTGCCGCCGACCGCGTGGGCGAGGCGGCGGTATTCGTCTTCGGGGTCGATGACGATTTGTTCGATCCCGCGATAGAGCGAGCGCAGGATCTCGGCCTTGACCAGATACGACTTGCCTGCGCCGCTGCGGCCTAGGACAACGAGGTTGTGGTTGTGGGCCTCGGGGCCGAAGCGGTCCACGAACAGCAGTCCCGAGGCGGCGTCGCGGCCGTAGAACACACCCGAAGGGCGTTCGGCCTGTACCGGGTCGGCGGCGGGCAGTTGCGGGGAGTCGAAGGGGAACGCCGCGGCGAGGGCGGTGGTGTCGAAGGTGCGCCGCACCCGGATCAGGTCCAGGCCCAGGGGCAAGGTGGTGGTCCAGGCTTGGGCGGCGCGGTAGGCGAGGGTGCAGGTGTCCACGAGCAGGCTCGCGGCCAGTGCTCGGACGGCGGCGAGTTCGTCGGCGAGTTCGGCTTCGGTGTCGGCGTGGACGGTGAGGTAGATCCCCACCCGGAACAACCGTGCTTCGGCGCGTGCCACGCGCGCCGACAGCTCGGCGGCGTCTTCGACCGCGACATCGACCTGCGGATCTGATAGCCGGCCCCGGCCCGCGTCGTGCATGCGGGAGGACTCCAGGCGCGCGAGTTGGCGACGCAACCGGCTGGCGGCGGTGACCGGGTCGACGGGATCGATGTGCACGGCGACCTCGACGCGCCCGAGATGGGTCAGCAGCGGCGCGAGCCAGCCGGCCGTGACTTCCCTCGGGTATCCAGTGACCGCGACGGTGGCGGCCCAGTCCCCGCCGACCTCGAGGTGCCGGGTGCCGATCGTCAACGACTCGGGCGCGAACTCGACCCCGTCCGGCGCTGCGAACGGGTCCAGCGCCCCGGCCTCGCCCGATCCGGCGGCGGTCACGACCGCTGTCGGCGAGACGTCGGCCGCGGCGGAAACGAGGCCCTCGGGATTGCAGCAGCTGCGCAAGACCACGCTGGCCTGGAGGTCATCGAGGGCGGTGACGGTCACACCCAGCGGGGATAGGACAGAGGCGGCCTCGTTGAGCCGACGCAGCAGCCGCGACTCCGCGCCGCGACGCGCAGCGGCCGACACAGCACGCCGGGCCCGCGCTCGCCCGAACAGGCTGGCCCGCGGCGAGACGGTGGTGGGGTGATCAAGCGGTTCGCGCCAGACGAGCAGCACTTGGCGGCGGGCCAGGTACTCCCCCGCAGTGAGGTCGCTCAGGTGCGCGGCGTGGTCGGCCGCGGCGGCGGCCAGCTCCGGCGACATCTCTTGGGCGGCGGTGTGCAGGGCGGTGAGGTGGGTGGTGAGGTCCAGGCGGGCCGAGCGGATGAGGATCTGGACGGGCTGGCGCAGGGTGTGCAGCCAACCTGCGAGCTGTCCGACGAGGCTGTCCTGCTCGGCCGGTGTTCGCAACGACAGGTTCAAGGTGCCCGCGACCGCGACGACAGCCAGCCCATCGGATCCGAGATCGACCACCCCGACACCAGTGCTGCCGGGGGTAACCAACTCCGGCAGCCGCTGCTCCCGGGTCGACAGCGCTACCGGGCGCGGCGGGCGGGGCCGGGATCGCGTGCCCCGGTCGGTGATCCACCTCGGTGCCGCGAGCGCAGTTGCCTCGGCACCGGCCACAAGGTGACGGGATGAGAAGTGGTGCCGGATCGCGGCAACCAGCAGCAGGTCCGCGGAGAGTCCGTCCCGGCGGGTCGAGATGGCAACGGTGACCACGACCGCGATCGGAGTGGCGGCGGTCAGGAACACCGCAGGGGCGAGTGCGGCCCGGGTCGCGATCCACGCCGAGTACAGCAGGACGGCGGTGGCGGCGAGGATGGCGAGCTGGCGGGCGGTGAAGGGGCCGAGCAGCTTGTCGCTGCGGTCGACATCGGCGGGGATACGCACGATCGTGCTCATCGCGGTGTTCCTCCTCGGGGAGCTCGTGGCGCGCGACGGCGTACGGGCAGGTCGGGCATCGGCAGGTGCAGCTGCCGCCCCGCCGGACGCGCTGGTGTGGGTGGCTGGGGTGTGGTGGGTGGCGGGGGTGCGGGTTTGACCCGGGTCACCGGGAACGGCAGCGGGTACTGACCGCTGCGGGTGGGCCGGTTTCGTGCGTAGGGGTCGGCCGGGGCTGGTTCGGCGAAGTCGAAGGCGAGCTGTTCGGGTCGACGACGCGGAGCCACTCGGACCGGTGGAAGTTGCGGCGGTGTCGGTGGTGGTGAGGGCCGTGCCCGGCGCACTGGGATCGGCAACGGGTACTGACCGCCGCGCCCGGGTCGGATTCCCCGATATGGGTCGGGCTCGGTGAAGTCGCACGCGAGTTGGCGCCCGCGCGGCGCGCGCGCCGGGCGAGCCGGAGCCGCAGTAGTAGAACCTGCCTCGGTCGAGTTCGGTTGCCGCCGAATTCGCCGCACCCCTTCAAGGGGCAGCATCAGTTGCCAGTCGCGGGTGGCGCGCACCCGCGCATACGGATCGGCAGGCCCAGCACCGCCCGCGGAGGTGCGTGGCATTCGCGGCAGGAGCCGGGTCGCTGGCCCGGCGGTGGCTGCTGTGGCGGCGGTGCGTGCGCTGCTCGCGGTGGCGCCTTTGAGCAGGCCGAGGGTCTTGTAGGCGAGGAAGCCACGCACGATCGACCCGACGAATGAACGACCTTGCCCGATCTTGAGCACCGACAGCAGCCAGAACGGGGTCTTGATCAACACGAACATCAACGCCAAAGCGACGATCATGTTCACGATCTCGTTGGCGTCCGGGCCGAACAGATGCCATCCGCCCGGGGTGAGCAGCACCCGCAAAACGGTCACCAGCGTCAGGTATTGCACGACCTGGATCCCCAGGCACGCAGCGAAACTGCGCCACCACCACCGCGCTAGCCCGTCGATGCCGGGCAGCGCGTGGCACATCAATGCCAAGGGTGCGGCCACGATCAGCAGGATCGTGATCGTGACTCGCACGACGTAGCTGATGAGCAGCACGACCAGCATCACTACCAACGCCAGGAACAACAGCAACGCGAACCCGCGGCTCTGGTCGCTGGTGACCGCGAGTTCGGCCAGCGCATCAGCGGCCGAGCCGGAGTCGACGCCGGCGCCGGCGACCGCGTGGGCGAGGGCGTTGGCGAAGCCGATCGCGGCCGTGGCGATCACCATGCTCAGCGCCCCGGCAACGAACCCGACCACCAGCCGGGGCGCGAGTTCACGTATCGACCACTGGGTCTGCACGGTTTCGCGCATCATCAGTAGCACCCCCGCCGCCATCACCACCAGCACATACAGGGTGGTGACCACCTGCCACGACTGGTCCCACAGCACTCCGATCTGCGGTATCTCCCCGGGCTCGGGAGTGGTCAGCAGCGTCTTCGACAACAGGTCGAGCAACGGGTTGAGCGCGGACTCGACGATCCGCTGGAAGAACCCGTCGATCGCGTTCTCCACACACCCGTTGATATCGGTGACCCCGCACTCGGCAGACCCCGACGAACCCCCCGGAACCGGGGACGGCGCACCGGGCGTGGTCGGTGCGGGCGAGACCGGGCCCGGGGCGGTGGTGGAGGGTGGGGTCACCCACCTCGACGGCGGGGTCGTGGTCGGCGGCAGGGGTGTCGGTGGGGCGGGTGTGGCCGGTGTCGGGGTCACCGGCACAGTCGGCGGTGCGGGCTGGGCGGTGGCACCGCCCGCGCCGGTGTGGCCGACGAGTACCGCGACCAACACTGCCGCCACTCCTGCGGTGTGGACGAGGCGCAGTCCTCGTCCGGAAACGACGGTGAAGCCGGTGGCGTGTGAGGCCGTCATGTCAGCCTCCGACGATGGATTTGAGAACAGCGACGATGACCGGTGCCAGCACCGCCAGCGCATAGCCCAGGCACGCGGCGCGGAAGGCGGTCTTGGCTTTCTCGGTTTCGGCGGGATCGCCGCCACCGAGCAGATAGCGCGCACCGGCCACGGTCAGGCACAGCGTTGCCAGCCCGGCGAGAATCCCCATCACCCAGTTGCGGGCGTTGTCGATCACCTCATCCAGCGACGAGGCGACCGCCAGCACAACGGTCTGCGGCGGCACGGCCGATGCCGATCCGGCAGTCAACACCAGCAACGCCACGGTGGCGCAGACCATCGCGAGGATCGTGGCCCACCGCCGCAGAACCGGCTGCCGACCCGGCGCCAGTGGCGCCTCACTGAGGTGTCCGCGGTTCGCGTTCATGCGGCCACCTGCCCGTGCTCGGTGCCCGAAGATTCCGGTGCCGGGATGTCCTGTTTCGGCCGGCGGCCTCGCTGCGGCGCGGACCCGGTGCGCGCGACCGGTGCGAGGGTGGCGACTGCCTGCGCTTCGACCGGGCTGGTGTTGCCCACCTCCAGGTCCAGGGCTTGTTCGGTGAGCCAGGCCGCCAGCCGGTGTTCGGCGCGGCGGCGTTGCTTGTGGAGTTTCCACAGCGATTGGCCGCGTTCGGCGGCGATCGCTGTCAGTGACCGGCCTTCCCACCGTGAGACCGCGATGAGTTCCGCCGCGTTCTCGGTGAGGACGCCGACGGTCACGGCGTGGGCGAGTACCTGCTCGGGATGGCCGGGTTCGGCGAGCGTCGATCGCGCCTGTGTCATGAGCGGACCGAGGTCGCCGTCGATGTCGCCCGCCGACATCACCCCTGATTGCTGTTGATTCGCTGCCTTGCGTGTGGCGCGGTAGGCCACCCACCGCAACCGATGCCACACTCCCGGCCGGTCTAGTGCGACGCGGCCGAGGGAGGTGAGGAATTCCGTCAGTACTTCCGACTCGACATCGTGGCGGTGGCCGCTGCCCACGGCGTCGTACTCTCTCGCGGCCCTGGCCAGCATCGGCACCGCCAGGCCGGCGCACACCAGCATCGCGTCCTCGCCGCAGGTGCGTGCGCGTTCGATCAGCCACACCCAGATCGAGTCGATCTCGGCGATCGGCACCGCGGGATCCCACAACCGCTCACGCAACCCGCCCCACGACTCGACAGGGCCTGCGACCGCTGCCGCCGGGCTCGGTACCGGTCGCGGATCGGTGGGCAACCGCTGATCGGTGATCCGGTCGAAACTCGACCGCACCACCCCGAGCGGCGAACCACCCGCTCCCGCATATTTCACGAATTCCGAATTCGTCACCAGATACTCCCTGCTCGGTGGAAAAAAATCCGACCTCACAACGACACCAGCGGCCTCTATCCGAAACGCATCCACACCACATCCAAACCGCACCCGGAACCTATCCAAACCACCCCCAAGACCTATCCGGGCTCAACCGGCGAACATTTGGCGACCGATCACCCCGGGCGTCAACCACTCAACGCGAATGGACCTACCAGTAATTGTTTATGCGCGGATGTGGTTTGGATGTGGTTTGGATAGGACGCGGATAGCACATCCACCTACCTCGGCAAACCATCGAAAAAGAATCTCGAAAAAATTTGCGGCACCCCGAACCGGAAGCCCTTGCCAGTTCTCGCTATTCAGCAAAATTATCCAGACTTGTTCGAAGAGCATTGTCCAAAAATCGGCTTTTCGGCGGAAGTAAGCGAGTACACACCGCTCTCTCGTCAGGAGTCGTTATGACCGTCAGTTCTCGCCGACCCCGGCCCTTTACCCCGATGCCCACGGTGCGTGTCCCCTCAACCTTGTGGGCGGTCGGCACCAAGGCCCTCGATCCCGACTACCGCTGGCCCGAGCCGATCCTGGCCCACACGGTCCGGGAGTTCTCTACGCCGGGCTCGCGAGTGATGTTGATCGGCTGGCCGGCCCCGACCAGCCGGGGCACGCTGCGGATGATCGAGCCCGACACCGCCCACGCCCTCGCCGCGATCCGCGATCTGGACCGCCACAGCCTCGACGTCCCCACCCACCCGAGCCATCCCGGTGAACCGGTGGATCTGGTCATCGCCAGCCTGCTCGCCGACCACTTCGACCCGATCCGAGCCGCCGAACACGTCACCGCGCTCGCCACCGAAGTGATGGCGATGGGCGGTTTGCTGGTTGTTCTCAGCCGGTGCCGCCACAGCCATTCCGGGATCCTGCTCGATCCTGCCGGTCCGGTCGTATCTGCCGCCCAGGCCGCCGATCTGCTCTACCTCCAGCACGTCATCGCCGCCCCGGTCACCGGCCACACCATCACCGCCCCCGCGCCCGCCGAGCAGACAACGCCCGGCATTCCGCGGCACACCGTCGCCCATACCGACGTCCTCGTTTTCCTCCAGCCCGAACACGGCTGACTCGCCCGGCTCGCCATCTCGCACACCACCCGATCAGAAAAGGACCACTCGATGACTCCCGAACCCAGCACCACCGCCGCCTACACCAACTCGGTAACCACCACGCCCACTGGCCCCATCGATGCGCCGGTGTCGGTGTGGGCAACCGCTCAGAACGCGCCCGCCGCGCAGCGGCGGGGACGCTATCACCCCGACAGCACCGCGCACCCGGCGAAGATGTTCCCCGCAATCGTGCAACACGCGGTGACGACCTACACCCACCCCGGCGGGCTCGTTCTGGACCCCATGTGCGGCATCGGCACCACCCTCATCGAATCCCTGCACCTCGGCCGCCGGGCCGCCGGTGTGGAATACGAGACCCGATGGGCCGAACTGGCACGCACCAACATCGCGCTGGCGCGCGAAGCGGGGATCGATCTCGATGCCGACGTCTACCACGGCGATGCCCGCAAACTCACCACACTGATACCGCAAGAGCTTCGGGGGCAGGTGGATCTGGTGATCACCTCCCCGCCCTACGGTGACTCCCTGCACGGCCACGTCCGCGCCAACGGCAAAGCCCCGGTGGTCAAAACGAATCACCGCTACGGGGCGGTGCTCGACCGCGGCAATTTGGCCAACGTCGGAATCGGCCGGCTGCTGTCCGGATTCACGAAAATCCTCGCCGGAGCCGCCGAGTACCTCGCCCCGGGCGGGCATGTCGTGGTCACCGCCCGGCCGTGGCGCCAGCACGCCGAGCTGGTGAACCTGCCCACCCACTTGTTCACCTGCGGCGAGCTGGCCGGGCTGGTCCCGGTCGAACGGTGCGTGGCACTGCTGGGGCGGCTGTCCGACGGTGAACTCGTCGCGCGTAGCAGTTTCTTCCAGCGCGATTTCGTCGTCAAGCAACGCGCTGCCGGGCTGCCGATGCACTTGATTGCGCACGAGGATGTGGTCGTTCTGCGCAAACCGGACGCTGCCGCCTCGACCGAACACCGGAGGGCACGTACGCGATTCCCCTACGGTACTGCGCCGGTTCAGGGGACGGACGGCGATGCCGGGCCAGGGTCGGTGGCGGCGTGAGTGCCACCATCGCGAGCCCTGAGCAGGGGTGGCTGGGCCGGGCGCTTCTCGCGCATGGCGCGGCAGCACGTGATCTGGCCGAGGCGGTCGAACAGGGGCTCGGTTCGGCCTCCGGGACCACTGGAGTACTGAGCGTGCTGGGTGTGCTCGCCGCGGTGGGAGTTCTAGGGCGGTGGCGCCGGCGGCGGCTGAATGCGAGTGCTCGCCAGATCACCGTGCTCACGCCTCCCGAGGTCGACGCCAAAGGCGCGCTAACTTTCTGGGCGCATCTGATCGGCCAGTTGCGCCCGGCCTGGGCGCGGCTGCTGCTGGGGCAACCGCATCTCGGTTTCGAATACGCCGTGACCCCCGATGAGGGGGCCGCGATCCGGCTCTGGGTGCCCGGCGCGATCCCGCCTGGGCTCATCGAGCGGGCCATCGCCTCGGCGTGGCTCGGCGCGCACACCGAGACCGGAGAACCCGCCCGGCCCCCGCTACCGGCCCCGGTGAAAGGCGTGGAACGGATCGTGGCCGGAGGCGAGCTACGGCTGGGACGGCGGGAGGGGCTCCCGTTGAGCACCGACCACGCCGGTGATCTCGTACGTAACCTGATCACCGCCGCCGACGACCTCGCACCCGGCCAAGCCGTCTGCGTGCAGATCCTGGCCCGCCCGGTCACCGGCCGCCGCGCCGCCCGTGCCCTCCGCACCACAGCAACCACCAACGCCCCCGCAGGGATCGTGACCGGGCTGCTGCGCGAGGCATTGAACCTTCTCACCCCTGGCACAAGCACCGCGCGCCCGACCCGCGCCTGGGGGCCCGGCGAGCGGCGGGGCGGCGACCGGCAGGCGGTGATGGAGTACAGCGCCGCCGCCCGCGCGGCGGCAACCAAGGCCCGGGGAGCGCACTGGGAGACCGTTGTCCGCTACGCCGCCTCGATTCCGGTCTCCGACGACCTCGACGACACGAACCCGAGAGCGCAGGCGCGGGCGGTGGCGCGGGGTCGCGCCGACGCCCTGGCCACCGTGTTCGGGGCATGCACCGATCACAACTACTACCGGAGGCGGCGCCGCCTCCGGCTCGCGACCTTGATCCGGCAGAGGCGGCTCGGGCGTGGGGATGTGTTGTCGGTGCCCGAGCTGGCGACGATCGCGCATCTGCCCACCGAGACCGGGCTGCCCGGCCTGCAACGTGCCGGAGCCCGCGCCCTGTCTCCCGCCCCTGAGATCCCGGTCGGTGGGGAGTTCACGAAGCCGCTGGGCCTCGCTGATACCGGCACTCGTCGCCCGGTTGCGGTCAAGATCTCCGATGCCCGCCATCACCTGCATATCCTCGGGCCCACCGGTGTCGGCAAATCGACTCTGCTGGCGCGCACGATCCTCGATGATGCCGAGGCCGGGCGTGGGGTGATCGTCGTTGATCCCAAGGGCGACCTCGTCACCGATGTGTTGTCGCGGTTGCCGGCGCGTATGGGTGAGCGGGTGGTGCTCTTCGATGCCGACTCCGCCGCTCCGCCGCCGTGTGTGAATCCCCTGGATATCGGGCGGATCGGGCGGGCGGGAATGGATTTGGCGGTTGACAACCTCGTCACCGTGTTCCACCGGATCTTTCACCAATGGTGGGGGCCGCGCACTGACGACATCATGCGCGCCAGCCTGCTGACCCTGTGTGCTCAACCCGGCACCGCCACTCTGGCCGACCTGCCCCGCCTGCTCACCGAACCTGCCTTCCGGGCCCGCGTCACCCGCACCACCAAAGACCCGGTCCTCCGCGGATTCTGGGACAGCTACGAGACGCTGTCCGATACCGGCCGCGCCCAGCTCACCGGCCCGTTGTTGAACAAGCTGCGCGCGTTCCTGCTGCGCCCGTTCGTGCGCGCGGCCATCGCGGGTGGGCCCTCCACGGTCGAGTTCGCCGACATCCTCGACCAGGGCGGGATATGCCTGGCGAGACTGCCGAAAGGCTCACTCGGGGAGGAGACCAGCCGCCTGGTCGGGTCCCTACTCGTGGCCCGCACCTGGCAGGCGGTCACCGCCCGCGCTCGGGTGCCCTCCGCCGACCGGCCCGACGCCGCGCTCGTGCTCGACGAGGCACAGAACTTCCTCAACCTCTCGACCCCGATCGAGGACATGCTCGCCGAAGCCCGCGGACTGCGCCTGTCACTGCTGCTCGCGCACCAGAACCTCGGCCAACTCTCCCGCGAACTACGCGACGGGATCTCGGCGAATGCCCGCAACAAGATCGTGTTCGCGGTCAGTCCCGACGACGCCCGGGATCTGGCCCGCCATACCGAGCCGTGGTTGTCCGAGCACGACCTGTCCCACCTCGATGCCTTCCATGCCGCCGCCCGGCTGCTGGTCGACGGCCGCAACGCCCGCCCATTCACCCTCACCACCCAACGGCTGCCCGCACCAACCCCGGGACGTGCCCGCGAAATCGCCGCCGCTGCCCGCGCCCACCTCACCACACCGGCACACACGCCCGACCCCGGCCGCGCGCCGGTCCTCGACCGTGACGAGCAGCCGAACCCTGCACGGCACGACCCGCGCCAGCGCTAGCCATCCGACCCGGCCTCTCCGAGAAAGGTTGCCGTAGCGATGATCTCTCGACCCGATCGGCAAGAAGATCGACGCAAGCCCCGCCCTGAGACCCGCGCCGCGCAGACCGGACCGGTCGACATGACCGTGCTGGTGGCGCGGTTGACCGAGCGTGACCGCTGGATTTTGCGGATGCTGCACGAGCACCGCGTCCTGACCACCAACCAGCTCGCCGCACTCGCCTTCACCAATACCGTCATGGCGTTGCGGCGCCTGAACCGCCTGCACCGCTACGGTGTCCTGGAACGGTTCCGGCCCTTACGCACCCGGGGCAGCGCACCGATGCACTGGGTCCTGGCCCCGCCTGGAGCCAGCGTGCTTGCCGCCGAAGCCGGCATCAGCGTACGCGAACTCGGCTACAACCACCAACGCACCCTCGCCATCGCCCACAGCCTGCACCTGACCCACACCCTCGGCGTCAACACCTGGTTCACCACCCTCACCGCACACGCACCCCACGACGAACGCGGCCAGCAAGCCCGAGTACAGGCATGGTGGTCACAAACCCGCTGCCAACGCCTCTGGGGAGACCTCGCACGCCCCGACGCCTTCGGCCGCTACACGCTCGCCGAGGCGACCCTCGATTTCTTCCTCGAATACGACCTCGCCTCCACCACTCTGACCCGGGTCGCTGCCAAACTGCACGGCTACAGCGAACTGGCCCGCACCACCGGGATCCCCACCCCTGTGCTGCTGTGGACCCCGACCACGTTGCGTGAAGCCGGCGCTCGCACAGCCTTGCGACAAACCTGGCAACGCCTGCCCGACCCCGAAGCCGTACCCCTCGCCACCGCCGCCGCCGAACTCCTCACCCCGAAACCCGAGGCCAGCCCCGCCGACCAGGTGTGGCTACCGCTGGACCGTGACAGCGATCGGTTACGCCTGAACGAACTCGCCACCGTGTGGCCAGGGCGCACCCCGCCCGACGACGAACTCCACAGCGAGCAGAACTGGGTGCCTTCGGGCGGGCTGATCCTCCTGGCCCCACCACCACCCACTCCACCGCTCTACGAGTCCTGGTGAACCGCTGATGCTGGTCAAAGCACTCGGCGCGGGCTGCGCAGCGGTCGTGTTCCTCGTGGTCGTGATCGCGGCCGTGGTCACCACCGTCATCGTGTTCGACCAGTCTCTGTCCACCCCGGCCCCGGGAGCCTCGACCGGCACCGGCTCCATCCCGAGCCCAGAAGCCCGCCACGACATCCCGGCGGAGATGCTGGTGCTGTATCAGGCTGCGGCCCAGCACTGTCCCGGTTTGGACTGGTCGGTGCTCGCCGCGATCGGCAAGATCGAAACCGACCACGGCCGCTCCCCCCTCCCCGGAGTGACCTCGGGCGAGAACTCCTCCGGTGCTGGTGGGCCAATGCAGTTCCTGGCCTCGACCTTCGACGCCGTGACCATCCGCCACCGGCTGCCTGCCGGCGGGGAGAGCCCGCCCTCGCGCTACAACCCGCACGATGCTGTGCACGCTGCCGCGTTCTACTTGTGTGACTCCGGCGCACCCGCCGACCTGCGCGCCGCGATCTTCGCCTACAACCACGCCGACTGGTACGTCGACCAAGTCCTCGATCAGGCCGCCCGCTACCGCGCCACCGACACCCCCGGCGGGGGCGACTGCCATACCCAGACAGGCACGAACCGTGTTGCCGCGCAGATTATTTCCTTCGCTTGCGCTCAGCTCGGACAGCCATATGTCTGGGGTGGTAACGGGCCCGAATCGAGCGGAGGCTGGGACTGCTCCGGACTCACCCAGGCCGCCTACCGGTCCGCCGGAATCGCTCTCCCCCGCACCACCTACGACCAGGTCCGCACCGGCCCCACCGTCCCCGAAGCGGGACTGGCCCCCGGGGATCTGCTGTTCTACGGCACCACCGTCGACGTCCACCACGTCGGTATCTACCTCGGGAACGGGCAAATGATCCACGCACCCACATTCGAAGAGCCCGTCCAGATCTCGCCCTACCGGTGGACAGGTGACGACTTCTACACCGCTACCCGCCCAGCCAGCGGCTCGCCCGCCCATACCGAACCTCGTGCCGCGCCCTGACTCTGCACGCCGCAACGCTCCATCCCGCGCCCCTTCGCTTCCGACTCGCCGTGACAGACGGCGCTCGGCCCATCCACCCGACAAGGAGACTCTCCATGCGCATCCGCCCCACCCGCCACCGGCCCGTCAGCACGGGCCACCGCGTCGCACACGCAGCATTGTGTGCGGCCATGACCACCGCCACGATCTCCGGCGCCGGTGTCGCCAACGCCGACCCGACACCCGGCTTCGCTGCCGCGAACTGCCCACGGTGGACCGCACTGCTGGTACCGGGCACGTTCGAGACGACCCCTGCCACTGGTTCGAGCGGGCCGGTGGGGGTGCTCCCCCCGGTCGCAGACTCGCTGACCACCCGCTACGGGATCGATATCGAGGTCCGCACCCTCACCCGCACCACCGACACGACTCACTCCTCGACCGCATCCCCCGGCGAACCAGCGCTCACCGCGGCTGTGTCGGCGTTGTGTGCGCAGACGCGCGTAGTCCTGGTCGGGCATGCCGAAGGCGCCGCTGCCGTCGGTGACCTCGCCGCGGCGATCGGCAACAGCGACGGCCCGCTCCCGGCCTCCCGAGTGGTGGCGGTCGGACTCGTCTCCGACCCTCACCGCGACCCGAGCACCCCGCAGTTGGGGACCCCGGTGGCCGGCCGCGGCGTCGCGGGCCCTCGTCCACGGGACTTCGGCGATCTCACCGGCCGTGTCCGCGCTATTTGCTCCGCCCAAGACCCATACTGTTCCAGCACTGCTCAGGAATCGACCGCCCTCGATGCGGTCGTACGCGCCCTCACCGCCACCCCAGCCCCGGACTCGACCTCGACGCAGATGCCGACCACCACGACTACACCGGCCATCACCTCGGCCCAGACGGGGGCGCTCACTCCTGCTCAGGTGCTCACGCAGGTGGTCACCGTGGTGCACGGGCTGGCCGCCTTCGCCGCGAACGTGCCCGCCATCGTCACCGGCCTCGCCGAGCTACCTACTCTCCTGGGCCGTGGTGATGTTCCTGGGCTGCACCGGGTCGCGGGGAATCTGAACAACCAGTTCCACCCGCTGGTCGCGATGGCCGCCGATATCGACCTGCGGCTGGTGGCGCGCGCCCTGGCCCTGGCCGCGCCGCTGGACACCACCGGCGTGGCCGCGATCGCCTCCGAGGTCGTCGGGCTCCTCGCCGGCCTCGACATCACCCGCGTCGCCGAAGGAGCCGGCCGTGCCCAGGAGATCGCCTGGACCGCCGCCGAAATACTGGTCGCCGGGGACCCCCTCGGGGCCGCGCTGGCGCTATCGGGAATGGCCCCGATCGCCGCCGACCTACTCGCCGCCACCGCCTCGGCGTTCACCGGCACACAGTTGCCCTCCCTGGCCCAGACCTACACCGCCACCACCGGTACCGTCCCGGACGATCCGGCCCGCACAGACAGTGACATGGGCGTGCCCACCGGTCACGACACCGCCGCCGCGCTGCTGGCGAACTGGCTCACCCAGACGATCGACGCCACGAAATAACCCGCACACCACACAACCAGCCAGACGACGAACGGCCGGTGGGACCGAGCAGATGCTCGGCCCCACCGGCCGTTTCAGCGAGCAGGGGCTAGGAAGTGAGCGGCAGCACAGCAGGTGGCGTAGCCGGGGCACCGGTGGCCCGGAATCGCCAGGACGGCACCTGCCTGGGCGATTCGACTGTGTCGGTCTGGTCACCGGTCTCGGTGTCGGCGCGGCCGATCACCAGGGCGGGGGCCGCACTGACAACCGCACGGGCGGCGCTTTCGGGGTCGGTGTAGGCCGTGCCGGTCAACGGTCCCGTCACGATCCGTGTTGCGCCGGTGAACGGGAAGAACTCGCCCTCGGTGCGCGCCATCCGGTAATGCACGAACACCGGCACCCACGACGCCAGGGCCGGGTGGATGCGCAAGCGCAGCTGACGGTCGGCCTCGGCCGACACCGCAAGCCACAACTCGAGGCTGTCGGCGGCGTGCGGGGAGTTGGCGAACACGCGATGCAGGGACTCCGCCATAACAGCCGAGTGGGAAGTAGTGAACATGGTCAAGCACCTTTCGAAGGGATAAATTGTGGGAGCGGTGCCGGGCTCCCCGGAGCTAGGCTCTCCGGGGATCTCGGCATCGTCTCGTCAGGCCGAGGCGAGGGTGAATCGTTTGGGCGCCGTACTGGTTTGGCGCGCGGTCCCGCCCTTGGTGAGAGTGACCAAGGCGTTGTGGACCGCGCCGCTGGAACGGTCGAGTGCCTTGCCGATCTGGTGCGGGCTGAACTCCTCGTCCGGGTGATCGCGCAGGAAATCCTCGACCTGCCCCCGCAACGCGCCCGAACGCAACCGGGGGCCCGACTCCGGCGGGGCCACTGCCGGATCATCGCCCCCGGCCGGGGTGATCGGGGTCGTGTCGGCGCTCTCGTCGCCCGTGTGGCCTGCTACGGGCGTGTCTGCCTGCCCGGGATCGGCGGGCGCGGGGTCAGCGGGCGCCTCGGAGTCGGTGCTCGTCGTGACCGCCTCGGCGGCCGGTTCGGGCGCAGCCGGTTCGGAGGCTGCCAGTTCCGGTGCGGTGGCGGGCTGGGGTGCAGCAGCGGGTTCGGCTGTGGTCCATGTTTTGGCCGCGCGGGGCGATTCAGGGTCGCTGTGGGAACGAGCGGCCCCGGCGGTCTCCCAGCTGAGCAGCGCGCGCCGGGCGGTTGACACCCCGACCCCGGCCACATCTGCCAATGCGGCCGTAGTGGATCCGGGGTGGGTGCCCAGCGCGGCCCACAGCGCCGCGTCGGTGTCGTTGCGCAGCACGGGCACACCAGTGTCCCCTGATCCACTGTCCAGGGCGGCAGCGGCGGTGTCAGGGGCCTGATCGGGCGTGGCGGATGCGGGCGCCGTGGCGTTCTTCTTACGTGTGGACATGACAGATCCCTCCAGCAATGTGGTTCGGGTGAATGGGTCATGTCCCGGCCGGGACGGCAACCACACCGGATCGGGGTGAAATTCCCGGGGTCGGTGTCATTGCCGCTCCTATGAACGCTCGATACCCCGGTCGCTGTCAAGCGGATCGTGAAAAGAAAATTCCGCGCCCCGAACTCCTCTCATCTGAACCCGAAATAGCTTCGGCACGAGTGGAATCAGCCTGAGCGACACCCCTCGGGCGAGCCGACAGGGCTCACCACCGGCGAGTCCGCCGGCGAACTGCCGCGGACGGTTTTCAGTGACCTATTCGGCTTCTGCCCGATCACCGCGCACACCGGAGAACGCCTGGCCCGCCCCACCTGGGCCGTCTATCACCGCCGCGACAGACACCGGCGACACGTCAGCGAGCATCCTGCCCAGGGCCACTACCAGTGATCCTGGCGGTTGCGCCACGGCGGCACGGGCACACTCCGTCCCCCGGACGTGTTCTTTTCCTGTTCGTGCTGGAGCTGGTCACGTTCGTGGCGTACCTGTTCGGCGAGGTCGTAGATCGTGTCGAGATCAGCGGTCGTACCGCCCATCACCTCGACACCGGTCATGCCGTCCTCGACGTCGTAGTCGCAGTTGACGATCTCTTCAGCGGCGTGTCGGGGGCACCCGGGGACGGTCACGAGGGTGTCGTCATCGAAGATCCTTACGCGCACACGGACCTCACCGCCATCGCAGGGTGAGTACCCCCAGCCCAGGCGGCGGGAACGGTCCGCGCCGAGGAGGCAGCCTCTACTGTGGACGGCTTCGGCCGTCAGGGACAGTATGTTGGCCGCGTCCATGGCCGCTTCGAGTCGGGCGTGTAGCGGCCCGCTGGTGGTCCGTTCCAGCCTATTGAGTGTGACGCGCACTCCGTAGTAGGCCGCGGCAACGGTCGTCCACTCCATACAGTGGAGGTCGGCGTCTTCACGAACGCGGTTCAGGTCGTCGAGTACCTCCCGGATCGTTGTGCGGAATTGCTCGTTTGCCTCGTTCTGGGTCAGCCGGTGTCGCTGCCAGGAGGGCACGAGCACGGTCGTCGGCTTCAGCTTGGCGGACCGAAGCGCACGGACCCTCGGCAACAGGACATCCGCCGCGGCAACGACGTCGGCACAGGTCGGATCCGCCAAGCCGTCTTGGCCGAGCTGTTCGGCATCCTCGAGACGCGAGTACTTTTCGACTCCGTCGATCTCGGACTTCACGGGCCGCAACCACGAGTTCTTCGCGGCCTGCTCGCGGGCTCGCGCAGTGGTTTCGTCGCCGCGCATGAGAGCTTGCCTGTATTTCACGCCGTCCTCGGCCTCGATCCTGCGAGCCCGGCGTCGCCGGCGCGCACTGGTGTTCTTCGGCATGTTCTCGTCCATTCCCGACAGAGGTGCCCACGCCACCCTGCCTGCGACGAAATAAGCATGCGAACAGGGGAAAGGTGTGAACGCGGGCCCCGGGAAGGACCTTGGCCATCAACGTCACCGAACCGGCGTGGGCGAGGCAACTCAGGCGAGGAAGAGGAGCGCGTGCGCGGCCTGACACTCCATGGGGAGCATATCCTCCCGCACCCAGCGAAAGACCGAACTTCGCCGAAACAACCACGGCAATAGTGCACGGGCGGAATATCGGCCGTTCCCGGGGTGGCGTGACCACCCGGTTCATGATTCGCCGACTTCCGGGCAAGGGACAGCAGGTGATCGAGGTGTCGCCCGCCACCGGGCTGCGCAGAGGGCCCGCCTGCCCGGCGGCATGACTGGCCTGCACGAGGACCGACGGCCATGGCAGGGCGATGACGACGTTTGAAACCTCGGGGTGGCCGACGAGGTTGGGGCCGCCCTGGTGGGCGGCCCCAACCTGGTCAGGTGGCGGCTAGGGTTTGTCGATGGACTCGGCCGGGAGTATTTCGAACGGGTCGCTGTCGAGCAGGATCAGCGAGCGTCCGTTATCCCAGTCGACGTGTATCTGGCCCGGGCGTGGCGCGCTGAGGTGGGTGACGGTGCCGGTGGCGCCGAGTTCGAAGGGGTCGGGGTCGCCGGGCAGCGGGCCGGTGATACGGACCCGGTCGCCCACGCTGGGGGTGGTCGTCATAGGCGTGTCTGTCGTGCAGTCGTGGCTGGTCGTGGTCGTGAGGTCGAGTCGGAAGAGGCCCGGCTCATGGGGTCGCGGACGAGTGAGGGCGGTATCGGTGATGGCGCGGATATCGGTGGCGTAGCGGGTGATATCGAGGTCGAGTTGGTGATCGGCGACCGGGTTGCCGTGGCGGTCGCGGAATCCGGCGACGCCGAGGCCGCCGTAGGGTTCCCAGTCGAACAACACCGTGGTGATGGCGGGATGACGGTCGCCGATCTCGGCGGCGACGAGTTCGAGGACGGCCTCGGTGATGCGCTGTTCACGCACCGGCCCCAGCGGCAGCGCGAACGCCGCCGCCAGCCGGGCCTGTGCCGTGTTGGCGGCACCGGGACCCGAGCGGCCCGTGACGGTGGTGGGGTTGTGGGTGGGGTGGTTCATGTCGTGTCCTCCATCGGGTGTGGTGGTGGCCTGTTTTCGTGGGTGCTGTTCGTTGGCCGAGGTTCGGTCCGGCCGGGTAGTGCCTGGTTTCACCGCTTCTGGGGGCGCGGTGCGGGACCGCGCCCCAGGGTGGTGTGGGTTATGCGTTGCGGACTGCGGTGGTGGCGGCGCGGCCGATGGCGGCGGCGGTAGTGGCCGGGTCGGTGACCAAGTGCATGTTCACCCCGGTCAGCGGGTTCGGGTCGCTGTCGGCCGGTGCGAGCCACAGCACCGCACACCCGGCAGCGCGCAGCGCGTCGACCCGTTGCTGGGCGCGGTCGCGGTTGCCGCCGCTGTAGTGGCCGTCGGAGATGATCACCAACAGCCGGGTCGCGCCAGGCCGGGCCAGGCCGAGGGCACCGTCGAGGGCCTCGACAGCGGCGTCGATGACGTGGAGGTAATCCGGGCAACTGAATTCGGTGACCCGGGCCGGGGCAGTGCCGGGGTAGGTGATCGGTTTGACCGAGGCCCCGAAGGTCACGGTCGCGGTGTCGGCGGGCATGGTGGCCAGCTCGGCCGCGCGGGCGATGATCCACGCGGCCGAGGCCACCGGGGCGGCGTACTCCTCCATCGAGGAGGACACGTCACAGGCAATACCGACTCGCAACGGTGGCAGAGGAACGGTTTTGCGGGTGGTGCGGGTGAACGGTTCGGCGGTCGGGATGGCCCCGGCGGCGCGTTGGGCCTCACGCGCCAGCGCGCCGCGCATCCGCAACCGGCCCGGCGGCAGCGCGGAAGTCGTTCGCACCGTGGTCCGTTCCCGGGTAGCGGCAGTGTTGAGGGCACGGGCCAGCACCCGGGCAGCGCTGTGCTCGTCCGGCCGGGCGGCACGGGTCCGCCGCCTGCTCTCAGTCCGACCCCGGCCCGACCCGTCGCCGAACACCTTTCCCGCTTGCGAAACAGCATCGGCGGCGGCCTGCCGGGCGGCGTCACGGGCGGCGGCGGCGATCTCGGCGGGGTCGGGTTCCACCGGCGAGGTGGCGACCGCGTTGCCGATGTTGGTTACGGTGTCGCCGATCGCGGCCCCCAGCGGCGAGTCCGGTACGGGGTCGGTGTGGGGGTCGGGGCCGATCAGATCGAGCCAGCGCTGCCCGAGCTCGAGCATGGCGGCGGCGTCGTTGTCGGCCGTGGTGTGGGCCTCGCGCCAAATCGCGCGGAGTTTGTCGAGGGTGTCGGTGCCGAGGATGGCCTCGATCGCGGTGGCGGCGGGCGCGCATTCCGCCTTGTCGAGGATGCCGCCGTCGTGGCGGGCCAGGATGAGGGCTGCGTTGCGGGCTGCGTTGTAGGGGGTGGGCGGAATCTGGGCGGCGGCGATCGCGCCGCCGTTGTCGCCGATCACGATCTCGGTGGCGCTGGCACGCAACCAATGCCGGTCATCGGGGCGGCGGCAAATTTGGGCGGCCTCGATCCGGGATTCCTCGAGCAGCATCGCGGCATCGACAACCCCCGGGTGCGCCACCAGCGGCGGGGTCCACCTCGTGTGCTTGGCGTGGGCGCACTCGTGCACAAACGCACCCCACACCGCCGGGTAGCGGTTGCGGTCGCTAGTGCGTTCCGGGCGGGCGGTGGCGGGGTCGATGGCCAGGCGGGTGCCGTCGATCTCGATCGCCGCACGGCCCGGCATGAACACCGCCGGGTGCCCGAAAGCAGCACCGGGGGCGATCGTCACGGACAAGTCCTCACGGTCGGCGATCGGCGGGGCCTCGGCGGTCATCGCGGCCGAGAGCGTGGCCCATCCGCCGGTGACAGGCACAGAGGCCGAGGCAGGTGCGGGCGTAGCGGGGGCGGTCGTCGGGGCAGCAGCGGCGGCGGGGGCGGGGGCGGGGGCGGGGGCGGGGGCGGGGGCGGGGGCAGTGATCACGTGGCCGGTCATGGCGGGTAACGCCTTTCGTAATGTGTGGTCGGAGCTGGGCGGGGTTAGAGGCGGGCGCCGAGGGCCAGGGGTTCCAGTGAGGTGCCGAACACCGTGCGGACCACAGCGGCCACGAAAGGGCGGTCGTCCTCGGGGGCGGCGCCGAGGAGATTCGCGGCGGCGGTGTTCGTGTCGGTGGCGGTGGCGATTTTCTGGAACGCCAGCAGTTCGCGCAGCTGCGGCGCCCACCCGACCTCGCCTTTGGCCTGCCGCTGGGCCAGCGTGCGCGCCACTTTCACGGCCCGCCTGTCGACCCCGAGCTGTCCGGCGAGGTCGTAGTCGCTGCCGACCTGCACCTGGAACGCGAACCGGGAGGCCAGCGCATCGGACAGGATCGCCCCGTGGACCCCGGGGTTGTGTCCGGCCACCACGAAGAACCCAGGCTCGGCTTTCACGACCTCGCCGCCGTGGGCTTTGATCACGATCTCGCGGCGGCCGTCCATCGCCGGGTACACCACCGACAGCACGGTCGGCGGGATGAGAGTCGCGTCGTCGATGAACAGCACCCGGCCCTCACGCATCGCGCGGACCAGCGGGCCGTGCACGAAAACGAAAGTTCCGTCGGGGTTCTGGGTGTACTCGCCCACGAAATCGGCGACCGTGGTGTCCCCGTCACCCTGCACGGTCAGCAGATCCCCGTAGGCGGCCTCGATCAGCGAGGTTTTGCCCGTTCCCGGCGGGCCGTACAGCAGCACCGGGACCTCGGCGGTGCGCATCGTCTGCAACACATCCACATCGGCGCGCCCGGCGAGCTTGCGCACGTGGTAGTCCTGCCCGTTCGGGCGGACCACCGTGTTCCCGGTGCGCGCCGGGGTTTTGGGTGTTGTTTTGGCTTTGGGTGTTTTGCGGGGGCGTGGTGCGGCCGGGGTGGCGGATCCGCCGGGGGCCGGGGTGGGTGCGGTAGGCGTGGTGGCGGGGGCCGGGGTAGCGGCGGAGGCGGTGTTTGCGTTGGCGCAATAGCGGCGCGGTGAGGCCGAGGTGCGGTCGGCGTGCCCGGCGGCGGTCAGGGCCTCAAGCGCGTTACCGACAGCCCCGGACGACCGCGCGAGGGTTTTCGCGATCTCACGGGGTGATAGCTCGTCACCCGCAGCATCCACCAGCGCACCGGCGACCATGCGCCGCAATTCCCCATTGCCCAAACGAGCACCAGTTGCGGGGGCCGGAGTCGCGTTGCTTGCCATTTCATCTCCTGAAAGTTCAATCCCATTTCACGCACCAATGCGCGGATCGTGGCATACGTGTAGCGAGGCCACCAATAGGATTTCCGTTGATTTCCCGGCGAATTCCGGGAACGGCTCGACGCTAGCTCGACTCACAGTGTGCTCACAACCCGAAAAGGACGAAATATTTACGGAATTCTGCCTCGACCACGCGAATTCGACCGCGCAAGACAGGGAAGAAATGCGCGCGCCACCGAGGCCGGCCGTGTCGGTGTTTCAAAAAGGAATAACCGATTCAAGCCGGACAGAAGAATAAAGAATGGAAAGGGAATGGAGATAAGTGGATTCAGAGGGGGTGAGAGGGGGTGAGAGGCGGTTACCGACAGAGTGACAGCCGGACAGACGCGGGCACACGGGCCGCCCGAGCATGTCTATACAGCTTTGTGTATAGACAATCCCGGGTAACACCCCGCCGGATACATACCGATCTACCTGCTATTTTGGCACGGCAGGGTGGTCCGGTTTGATCATTGCACCGAATAGTGCACGGAACCTCACCACCGAACAGCGCACGGATTATTTTTCATCGAACCACCCCACCTTCGATCGAGCCACTGCACAGAAACCGCCGCCGATCAGCTGCCGGAGATAGTCTCTGATCGATGTCGTTCAGAATATGCCGGAAAATGCGGGCACAGGCAATTTGGCACCATTCCCATGATCGTAGCAATGACATTTACGCGACGATCGGTATTCGCCGAGTACAGAATGTCGGGGCTGGTTCTTCTCTATTGGGTGGTGCGGCGGAGCTGGGCGAGGAGTTGCCGAGTCTCAGCGCTGGGGGTTTGGCCTATTTCGGCTAGGGTGCGGGTGAGGAGTGAGTAGGTGCGTGCGAGGGCGGCGTATTCGCCGAGGCGGGCGTGGAGGCGGAGAATGTCTTGCCAGACGGCTTCGTTGTAGGGGTCGTTCTCGGCGGTTTTCTCGAGCAGGCCCAGGGTGGCACGCGGATCATTTTCGGTATTGCGGGCGGCCAGCCAGCTCAAGGCGTTGAGCGCGTTGCGTCGTGCCGATTCACGTAGCGCTTCTGCCCAGGTATCGGTGAGGTCGCTGGCCAGTTCGCGGGTGGCCAGGTCCGCGATACGGCGGGCCGCGGCAACCTGGTCGGTGTCGCTGCCCGCGCGGCGTTCGGCGACGGCGGCGTTGAAGTCCCAGTAGTCGACGCCGAGCACTGTGCTCTCCAAGCGGCAGTGCAGCCGGTCGTCGGTGACCAGCCCGGTGATCTGCCCGCCGGTCACAGCGCTGAGGGAGGTCCGTAGTCGGCTCATGGTGTTGGTGAGCGCGCTGGTGCCCCGCCCGGGTGGGCGTTCACCCCACAACATGTCGATCAACTGAGCCCGCGATAACCCCTCCGGATGCAGGGCGAGCACCGTCAGCAGCTCACGAACGCGGGGCTGAAACTGCGCGGTGACCTCCACACCCTCCGCAGCGCCCCGCGCACTCCAGAAGATCCGTGTAGGCCCGAACACCCGCAATACCAAGGCAGGCGCAGCCTCGTGCGGCGCCGGAACCGGTGGAGAGTCCGTGGGTGCGATGACGAAGCCGGGCTCGGGCGCCGCGACGAGTTCTTCCTCACCGAGGTGGCCGGCATCTTCGCGCCCGCGGCCGAGGACTGGGTCGGGGGCTGGCGGCGGTGCAGTGGGTTCCGCGACCGCTGGCCCGGGTGTGCGCGGGTCCGGTGTGGCCGCTGGTGGCTGTTCGATGCGGTAGGTCGTCGGAGGGGCGTTCTGGTGGCGGGTTCGGCCGTTGCGGCGTGCGGCGGCCCTGGCGAGCTGTTCTGTGGGCTGCCTGTCACCGCGGGCGGGGGTGCGGAGACGGATGTTCAAGTCCGCAGCGATGTCTCGGGCTGCCGGGAGGAGGGGCGCGCCGCGGCGGCGGCGTGGCACGCGGGTGCCGTGCAACAGCGCCTCGGCGCGGGCCCGGCTGTCGGGCAGGGCACCCAGCAGTGGGAGCCCGAGGGCGGCAGCGAACTCACCGCGGGCATCGGCACCAACGAGGACGATCCCCGGGTGGGTGCTGTGGCGGGCGAGTACGCGGATCCGGTGGGCGGCCGAATCAGAGTCCCAGTGATCAGAACGCACAACCACCAGGCAGGCATCGGCAGCAGCCATCACCGGCTCTATATCCGAATCCGGCTCGGGGGCCCCGCAATCGGCGAACACGGTAGCCCCGAGGTTGCGCCAGCTCGGGGACGGACCGGCCAACAGCTCAACGGTGAAAGCCGCGCGGCCGGGATCGCGGTGAGTTGGCGCGGCCAGCAGCGCCTCTCCGCCGGGTAGGAACTGCACGTGCCGGGCCAGGCTATCCGGGTCGATCGGCGCACCGGTGGTGACCATGCGGGCCAGGCTCGCCAACCCGAGATATGGGTCAGCACCCGCCATGTCGGCGAGCTGCCCGCCTGCGGGGTCGGCTTCCACGATCAGAGTGGGTTCCGGACCGGGCCAGGTGCGGGCGAGAGCCAGGGTGGTTGTGGTGGTCCCGGCGCGTGGACTCAGGCCCGCGACCGCGATCAGCAGCGGCGCCTGCGGGCCTGTGCGCACAGGTGAGGCGTTCACGGTGCCAAACCGGTGGCCGGGGTCATCCTTGCCTCTGAATATTGGTGATCAGCAACGCACGGCCCTCACCAGGGCGGGTATTGACGACTTGGAGGTAGTCGATGCGTTGCCCCTCGGCGCGCAGTTCGACGATGTGCACGTTCGCGGTGGTCGCCGAGATCGGGGTGATCGCCACGCAATGCGCGGTGCCGCGCGGGATCGACACGATGCCGGCGGCGAGCCCGTCGAAGCCGATCCCGGACTCGGGCGCCAGCAGCCGCATCGCCGCCTCGGCGTCGCGGCTCAGATAGTAGGCAGCCTGGAATGAGGCGATCACGCCGGGCACCGTGGCGGGGTCACCGGCATGGTCGGTGACCACCGTGCCCGACAACCCGGTACACGCGCCCTCCGGCGCGAGTGCCGTGTTGGGAGACGCCGTGGTGACCGCTGGTGCGCCTGCCTCACAGGAATCAACCGATAACGCCACCACACCGATCAGGCTCGCGACGACAGCGGCCGGCACCGCCCAGCCCCCGGCCGGTACCCGATTCCGCACCGCGGACCATCGTGCCCGATGGCCACCGGTGACGCCGGTGTCGGAAGTCCGCGGCAGTGCGACCAGCCAACGGTCCTCCGGCAGTTCGGGGTCCGGGTCGGGATCGGGCACGGCGTGCAGCTCGGGCGTGGGTCGTTGCTCGTCCAGCCACGCCCAGGCGTCGTCGTCATCGGGTGGTGGGTCGGGGTACCTCATTCACCTCGCCTCGTCGGTGTTGATCTCGGGTCGGTGGGGATTGCTCCGGGGGCCTGCCCGCACCCGGCAGGGGGAAGAGCGGAGGTGCGGGCAGGGTCCCCCGGAGGGGTCAGTGGTGGCTCGTGTGCTCGGCGCCCTCCTCCCCCGCGTGGTAGCCCTGGACGGGTGCGGTTGCCGGTCGGCTGGTGATGTTGTCGGCGAGCCGGGCGAGGACATCGCCGATGGCCAGGTGCGCGGTGGAGCGGTGGTCGGCGTCGTACTCTCGCCAGCTCACCGCGGCGCCGCGTTGCCGGTAGGCGATGAGTGTGCGTCGGCCGGCGTGCACGGGCACGATCGGGTCGAGTTCACCGTGATACAGGTGCAGGGGCGTCGCCGGTGTGACATGGGCGAGGGTCTCGAGCGCCAGTACCCGCCGCCACCAGGGGTCGTTCCAGGGATCGGGGCGCCGACACCAGTGCGCCAGCGGGTGGGAGAACTGTTGCAGCAGTTCGATGCCCGTGAGGTGCTGTGCTTCGGCTGCGGCGGCGATTCCGTCCTCGGTGAGTACATGGCGCAGGGGAAGCGGGTCGTAGGCGCGTGCCAGCCCGATCAGCGCGGCCAGTCCCAGTCCCGGGTCCGGGCCCTGGCTGATGACCGGTGCCAGGGCGGCGAGGTCGGAGGCGACGGCGCCGGCTGCGGTACCACGCAGGTCCACCTCGGGCGCATACCACGGATGCACCTCCCCGGCAGCCGCAGCTACTCGCCCACCATCGGCATAGCCCCAGACCACCACCGGGGCGATAGGTAGATCCAGGTTCGCGCCCCGGTAGACGGCTCGGGCGAGATCGAGCACGAGCCTCGCGCCGGCGCGGGCGGCAAGGAAGGCATGCGGCCCGGGACCGACACCGAGCCCGTGGCCGTCGGGGATGGCCACCACCCATCCCCGCTCCAGGGCGGCCTCGATGGCGGCGGTGTCGGGTTCGGTCCCGGTCGCCAGCAGTTGCGACGGCGCGCATACACCTCCCAGGCCGCGGAAGGGCGGGCAATACAGCAGGATCGCGGTGGTGCCGGGCTCGGGGACCGCGTCGGGGATCAGCACGATCGCCGAGGCCGCGATGAGCTGGGAGCGGGAATTGGTGGAGACGTAAACGATCTGCCACGCTTCCGCGGCGGCCTCGATTTGCGGGGTGAATACCGCGCGGGTGCGCATGAGGTCGCCGGGCCGCAGCCCTTCGCACAGGTTCGGTGTCTGATAGAAGTCGGTGATGTTCACGGGTGGCTCCCGTTCGAGGTCGTGGACGAGGGCGGTCAAGCGGTCTCAGGGCTGTGGGTCGGGGCTGTGTGGGGCTGTCAGGAATTCGGCAGCGTGGTCGAGGGCGTCCTCGGTGGTGGCGTTGGCGGTGTGGTCGCTGGAATATTCACGCCAGCTGACCTGTACTTGAGCTGCGCGGTAGTCCTCGGCGAGTTGTCGGCCCATTGCGATGGGGATCAACGGGTCGTTGCTGCCGTGGTAGAGGTGCACCGGGACCTGTGGGAGGTGTCCACTGCGGTGTTCGGTACGCAGGACATAGCTCCACATGGGGTCGTTCCACGGGTCGGGGCGTTCGCACCAGCGGCTCAATGAGCAGCCTGGATGCTGTGCGAGCAGCCCGGCCACATCCAGCTCCACCGCCTGCCGGGCGGCGAGCGCACCGAACGGGGTGAGCAGGTGGTCCATCGGCAGGTGGGAATAGGCACGTCCCAACCCGGCCAGTCCAGCCAGCACCAGCCCGGCGCACGGGGCGCCATCGAGAACTTTGGCCAGCGAACGCAAATCGGCGGGAACGGCGCCGGCGACTACTCCGCGTAAGTCGACATCGGGGGAATATCGTGGGGCGAATTCGGCAGCCCATATTGCGGCGCGTCCCCCGTCGGCGAAACCCCAGACCACCGAAGCGGCCGTTGCCGCGTCGGGGCCCAGGAGTTCGGGAACTGTACGTACCAGGTCGAGTCCGGCGTGCGCTGCTCCTGCACCCGAAAGCCACAGATGCGGGCCGCCACCGGTTATTCCGAGGCCGATCCCGTCGGGTACTGCGACGGTCCAGCCGTGGGCGAGGGCGGCCTGGATCTGTGGGGCTTCGCTTTCGGTCCCGGCAGCCAGTTTCTGCGACGGCGCGCACTGGCCACCTAGACCGTGAAAGGTCGGGCAGTACAGCAAGACCCGAGGCCCGCCTGCGGCTGTTGCGGGGTCGGGTATCACTACAGTTCCCGAGCCCGGGACCGGGACCCCGAACCCTGTGCGCGTGGCATACACCACCTGCCATGCGGTACTCACGCCCGCGAGACCGGGCAAGATCACCGGGCGACGTCGCAGAATTGTTCCGGCTGCGGACTCGAAGCCAATAGGCGGTGCGTCGTAGAAGTCGTCGGCCGTAGCCGTGGCGGTGTCCGTCACAATGATCCTCCTGCGAGGTCGTGGGCCAGCGCGGTCATCCAGGCGGCGCCCGAAACGAGGAGTCCGCCGGTGGCGTAGTCGGTATGCGCGGCCACGGTGCCGGCGAAGCGGACCCAAACCGCCGGGTCGAGCAGTGCGGCGTTATCGTCCAGCAGCTGCCCCCATGCCGCACCGAGCTGCCCGACCAGGGCAGGGACAACATTTAGCGGGTTCGTGGCGACGGTGGCGGTGATCGCGTTCCATCGGGCCGACGCCGCGGTGTGCTCGGCGGGCCCCGGGGTGGGGAGTCGGGGGTCGGCGGCGTCGATCAGCCTTTGCGCCAACGGCACCGTGGGCTGGTAGTCGACGCGGCCGGGGGTGAGGTGGAAGTCGTTCAGCAGCACGGTGGTCCACGCGTCACCCAGCGCAGCCGACAGCAGCGCGGCCAGCGAGTTCACCGCGGCCAGCGGGTCACGCAGATCGGCTCGCGCGGCTATCTCGGCGCCGAGCCGCAGCAGCGCAGCTCGGTCCGGCGCCGAGCACGCCAAGTCCCCCTCGGCGCAAAAATCGGCAACCCGGCCCGTCAGCGTCCCGTAGCCGGTGCCGCGTTCAGCGATCCCGGAGCCCGGCGCAGCCGGGGCACTCATCTGCACACCCGCGACCGCCTCACCTGATGTGCCCGGCGCAGGGTCAGGGGACAATTGTCCCGGACGACCGGGAAACACCGGCGAAGAATGTGTCCGGTCCGGGTTGGCATACAACGCGATTCCCGCGATCCGCTCGGCCGGGACCGGTCCGCTGCCCGCGCCGATATCGCGGGCAAACCACGACACCGCCTGCGCACCTTGGGAGTACCCGACCGCCGCGATCGCCGTCCCGGGACACATGTCGGCGAGCTGGTTCACTGCTGTATCCAGCCGGTGACGGGCTTCGGCGACCGACACCGTGTACGGGGCCGCGCCTCCACCGGGCACCGCACCACCGAATCCGGCGCTGTAGGGAATGTAGCTGCGGGTCACCAAACCGGGAGCTGCCGCCAGGACGGGAGCGATCAATGCCCCGACGACACCCGAATCCGTGCTCGGGTCCGCGGTCGGGGAGGACTGGCCGGTGCCTTGCACCCCGAAGATGTGCAACCTTGCGCATTCACTGCCTATGGGGGCGGCGGAAGCCGGAATACTCACCACAGCGACGGCAGCCAGACATACTCCGGCTACCAGCGCGGCAACGGCGCGGTGGCGGGTTCTGTTCACAGCGGTCACTGCTGCCCGACCCCGACGCCCGCTCCGAACCCCGCACCCACGGTGCCACCGGCCAAGGCGCCCGCAACCGCGACCGGAATGCCGGCGATCGCCGCCCCCGCGGCGGCTCCGGCCGCCGCGCCGATCGCGGTCCCGGCCACGCCAGAGGTGACGGTGCCGATCACCGGTATCGGTACCACGGTGCCCAAAGCGGCCCCGGCTATTCCTCCGACGGTGCCTCCGATCAGGCCACCGACCACCGCACCAGCGGCAGCTGCCGGAATACCTACGGCGGCGGCTCCGGCCGCGCCGCCGAGACCGGCACCGGCCAGGGTGGCGCCGCTGACACGGTCGGAGCGCCCCGCCGGGATACCGACCGAGTCCAGCGCGGTCGCGACCTGAGCTTCAGCAGTCGCCGCGGCGCCGTTGATGGTGTCGCGGACCTCCGGCGGCACCCACGGCGGGCTGGGGGCCTGCCACTGACCGATCCGGATCGTGTCCGGCGGAGGCGCAATCGGGGCCACCGCTGGCACCGGAGCGGGCAGATGCAGTTGCTCGATCCGCACCGGCTCCACCGGCTCCTCGATCGGCGGGGCCGGACGCGAGGGCGCCTCATTACGGACCTCCGGCGGCTGCGCGTAATACACCGGCGGCTCCGGTGCAGGAGGCGGTGGAGGGGGTGCGCTCGTACCCGGTTGGGCGGGACCCGTGACCCCCGGCTGGTCAGCGATAGACGCCGGCAACGGACCCGCCGCGGACGCCGTCCCGTGTGCAGCCACCAACACGGCAACGGGCAATGCCGCAGCCAATGCGATGCGGCCACCAGAGGCAAAGGCGATTGGCCTATACCGTTCGCAGTGCGATTCACCGCACCGGCGCTCACGACCATTCCGTAACGGCTGAGACTGCAAGAACGAAATCGGGTATCGGTAAAAAGGCATGCGGAAATAACCCTTCATTGAGGGGTAGGGGAAAGTATCGGAAGGAATGATCAACGTGCCCGGACCCGCTCTACCGGGGCATCGGAAGAATCCGATAGAGCGGGCGTCACGGGCTAATGGATCAGATGAAAGCCAGCACGATGCCGGCCAGCTGAGAAGCCACCGACAGCCCATTCGCGAGCAGTGACAGCCCGGTGTCTACCCAGCTCAGAACAATGTAGGGGTCCATCGAATTCCTTTCCGATCTTTGGATTGACGCTCTTATCCAAACCCCGAAACAAGTCGCAATGGAAGAGTTTGCAGTTACCTATTTTGCGTTAACTCAATTTTTCCCATCCCCGAAATAGGTGATGTACTGCGCGAACGCGCTACGCGGAAAAATTTTGCGTAACCCGTAAGAGTTCCGTCGTACGACCAGCGGACCCCAGGAGCGTGGCGCGCGTCACTACTGCAGGAGATGTTTCTTGAATTTTTCTGTTGCCCGGCCACTTTCGGGTGTGATATCCCTTGATGTCCACTCGGGGGCGGGAATTCACTGGCAGAACTGTGCCGCCCTCGTCGACTCACACATCCGGGGGGTGCCGCATGGCCACGACCACACACCGATCCACGCCCGACTCTGGACCCGCGCTGAAGGCGCGGATCCCCGACCTACCCAGCACGCTGCTCACCATCCGGGAACATCTTGGATTGACTCGCGCCGACGCCCACGAGCGCCACAGGGTCAGCAGCTCATACCTCAGCCAGATCGAAGACGGAAAACGCACACCCAGCCTGGACTTGCTGGAACAAATCATCGCCGGCTACGAACTCTCCTGCGCCCAAGCTCAATACCTGCGCGAACTCCGCGCTCCCGCCCGCAGACTCTCCCCGATCTCACACCTACGCCGGTTCATCGCCCGGACGCCGCAGCTTGTCCAGCATCTCGACAAGCTCGAGCAGCACGGCGTACCGGCCGCCTTCATCGACCCGCTCAAGCAGGTCCTCGCGGCCAATAACGCGTTGCGAACAGCCTTGCCCGGCATGTTCGACATCGGCTGCATCCCTGAGTGGATGTTCAGCGCCACCGGCAGGGCCGCAGTGCTCAACTGGCCGGCCGAAGCCCTCTACACCGTCGCGTCCCTACGACCCGGACTCGCCCGCTACCGCGACTCCCCCCGAGCCCGCGCTCTCCTGGCCGACCTCGCCAAAGACCCCACCTTCAACGAGATCTGGCACAACAACATCGACATCATCTACGGCCGCGACACCAGCAATCCCCTGCAGTGCCACCACCCCGACACCGACAACCACTACTCACTCACCCTCGCCATCTCTCCCGTCACCCAAACCCAAGAAATCCTGCTCGCCACCGCAGTCCCAGGGCCACCTGCCAACCTCTCTACGTCGTCGGAGCAGGGATGACGTTGATGCCAGCACAGATAGTCGACGCGCGAATTCACGCCCGCCGCATGAGTCGGATCGAGCGGACCTGGCTGAACAGAGTAGCGCGATCCTCCCGCCGAATCGCGCCCTCGCTGGATACGGCGTCGAGTACCGCGGCGGCTGCGTTGGCGAGTAGGTCGGCCGTAGTGCCAGCTATCGGCTCTCCGTCGGCATCGAGATCGACGAGTACAGCGCCTATCCGGACATCCGCATCGACCTCGGCGTCAACGCACTCACGATCGCCCGCAGCGTCACTGACCCCTGAGCCACGACCTCACTGCCGCCAAACCGTGCTCCGATCCCTCCGGCGAAGCGGGGGGCGAGCCTCCCCTTTCGTCGACCCCGGTGAAGTCCGACAACAGCAACCGCGACCTCACCACCGTGCACAGTGCCAACCCCGCTGCCGAGGGGACCAAACGGAAGTCATGCGAAGCCCGGCTTTCGGCGTGGTAACAGCGAGCCGCCCTCCCTGCTCAGTGACCCGGGACCGGTCGGCCACGGAATGATCTGCGTTCACTGCGGTGGCCAGACCGACGATCTCAGTTGTCCATCAGAAACCGTCGTGCCTCTCCGGTATCCGGCCTTGTGGTTAATTCGACGTCGCTGCGACCGAGCGTGTCGAGGCATCGGGGTGTCGCCCGGCCGCGGTTTCATCGCTGGTGATCGCGGTCAAGTCCTCGACGTAATGCGGCCAACGCGAGCGATACGGCGTTGTGCGGGTCTTAGCGACTGTCGGTGCGAATCACCATCGCGGCCGGGATCCGGGAGCCGATTCGAGAAGTGTGTTCCGCCGGTTTGCTGTGCGGTCATTCACTGCGGGTCTCCGATCGGCTTCGGGATGTCGTTATTCGTAGTCGTCGTTGTGGAGACCGCCGAGGTAGGCAATTGCCCCCAGATACTGACGGCACAGTGGTACATGGTCGGTGTGTGTTTCACGGGTTTGCATGGCCTCGTCCAGTGAATCGAACCTCGGTTCGACGGCGCAGTCGTCGCACCGACTGGACGCGGGTGGGGTTTCGATATCGGGGCGGGAGCTGGTTCCTTCACCGTGCCTGGTCCGGGGGCGGGTGTGGGCGAGGGTGATGAGTTGGTGGATTGCCAGGGAACTCACGATCATCTCCTTGACTGCGTTGTTGTGTCGGGGAGGGGCACTGGCGGGGTCGGAGGGAAGGCGACCGGTAGTGCTGTCAAGGCCCGGTGGAACGGTCCGGGTCGCCATGTCAGGTCCCCAGCTGGGACGGCCAGGGCCATGTCCGGGATCGCGTCGAGGAGTTGGTCGATCGCGTCACGCACGATCAGATACGCGAGGGTGCGGGCCGGGCATGCGTGCGGGCCGACGCTCCAGGCCAGGTGGGAACGGTTGCCGGTGAGGTCACCGGCGGTGACGTTCGGGTCGGTGTTGGCGGCGGCGAGGCTGATCAGCACGGGTTGGTGGGCGGGTAGCCAGGTCTGGCCGATGAGGGTGGGGGTGCGGGGGTAGGTGGTGCAGAAATTCGCCATCGGGGGGTCGTGGAACAACACCTCGTCCAGCGCGTCTTGGGTTGACAGGCTGCCGCTGATCAGGCCACCGCCGAACCGCTCATCGGTCATCATCAACAGCAGGGTGTTGGTGATCAGATTCGGTTGCGCTTCTGCGCCGGCTCCATAGAAGCTCATCAATTGGGCGAGCACTTCTCCTTCGTCGAGGCCGTGCTCGTGGGCGAGTAGCCGTGAGGTGGCGTCGTCGCCGGGATGCCGGTGTTTGAGGTCGATCAGTTCTGTCAGTGCTGTCCGCAGCAGAGTCATTCCTTCGGCCGCGCCGACGGTATCGAAACGTGCGGCCATTCCCGCGGTGACCCGTGCCCCGATTTCGGTTGGGCAGCCGATGATCTGGTTGAGGACCGCAATTACGAGGGGACGGGCGTAGTCGGCGACCAGGTCCGCGGATCCCGACTCGCAGAAAGTGTTGATCAGCGGGACGGCGAGGTCTTCGACGACTGCGTGCATCGTGTGGCCGTCGACGGCGTCGATGCTGTCCTTCGACGCTTCCCGGTAGCGGGTGTGGTCGAGGCCGGTGCTGTAGCGGGCCGCCGGAAGCCAGCGCATCATCGGCAGTACTGGCGAATCCGCCGGTACTGTGGTCTGCCAGGTGCGGGGGTCGGTGGGGAAATGCTCGACGTCGTGCAGGATCCGTACCGCGACCCTATGACCGAGGACCAGTGTGGCCGGCACACCGGGCGCGATATCGACCGGCGCCAGATCACCGAATTCCGCACGCAGTTCGGCGTAGACACGGTGCGGATCGGCCGCGAATTCCAGGGTGTACATGGGTGTTCGCGGATCACTGGAATCCTCTGGTGATGCGTGCGCGACCGGACACCGGGCCACCGGTCCTGCGCCGGGATAAGAGATCGAGGGCATCGAGGGCAAAGAAGACATGTTCCGTTTCTTCGAACGTGGGTGAGGAGACCGAGAAGCCGGCTCGGTCTCCAATATCTGGGGGCAACCCGCGAACCCTGCGGGAGGAACTGGCCTGGGGTGACGTGTTCGTCACCGGCACCGACCGGTCAGGTCAGGTCAGGTCAGGTCAGCGTGTCGCGCACGGTCGAGACCAGCGCGTTCTGCTCGGTGCGGGGGCAGCGGGCGCTGATGTATCCGTCGGGCCGGATGAGGCACACCGCGTCACCCTCGGGTGCCCCGTATAGATCGTGTACCCGCCGCGAATCGGCAGCGACCGCGCCGACCGGTCCGGGTCCGTGGTATCCGGGCGGGAGCACGACCACCGGTTCGACCCGGCGGCCGAATTCCCGACGGACACCCATGACCAGCGCCGTGGTGTCCGCGGCGGTGTCGGGGTCGCGGTGGGTGACCAGCAGAGTGTGGCCGCCGTGCCGCAACCGTTCGTGTAGCCGTAGGCGTGGGGTGATCTCGACGTCGGGCGCTCGATCCCCGGCCGACACCCCGGCCAAGAGCTGCCCGGAGTAGGTGCCTTTCTGGGTTGCCTGCCCATATCCGAAGGCCAGTGCCGAGATCCGGCCCACCGCTCGCTCGGTGAACCCGGGTTCCTGGGCGATCGCCAGCCGCTCGGGGACCGGGCGGCCGTGATCCATCAGCACCGAGTGCAGTTCGTGGGTGCCGGCTACGACCTGTTCGGCGATCGGACGCCGCTCGGCGTCGTAGGTGTCCAACAGCGATTCCCGGGCATGGCCGTTGACGACGGCGGCCAGTTTCCAACCGAGGTTGAATGCGTCCTGCATCGAGGTGTTCATGCCTTGCCCACCTGCGGGGGAACGCTCATGGCCGGCGTCTCCGCACACGAGGATCCGCCCGTTGCGATACCGGGAGGTCGTCCGCCGCCGTGTCCGGAACACCGTCGTCCACTCCGGGGTACCCAACCGCACCGCACCGCCGAAATGCTCGTCGAGCACCGTCTGGAATGCTGCCGCGGACGCATCTATCTCGCGGGCATCTCCGGTTCCGCTGATCAATACCCGCCACAGACCACCCGGTAGCGCGGTCGTCAACAGCATGTGATCGCGGGTGATGCGGTAATCGACACCTCCGACCTCCACCGGGCAACCCGATAGCGTCACGTCCATCATCCGCATCGCGGTCCCCACGTACTCCGCGCTGGTGACCTCCGCCCCGAGGTAACCGGCGACGCGGCTGTGCACGCCATCGCACCCGATCAGCCACTCAGGGCGAACCGTTTCGGTTTCGCCGCTGTTCGTATCGCGCAACGTGGCTGCAACTTCCCCGCCGGGGTCGACAGCCACCGAAACCAGTTCGGTATGCCAACCGATACTCCCACCCAGCGCAATGAAATGACCTCGCAGAATATCCTCGGTGTCGCGCTGGCTGATCGTCCGGTAATAGGGATACCGACTATCGAGGCGCGTGAAATCCAACTGCACCTTTTCCTCGAACCCCTCGAAGCGATAATCCATCCACTCGCTCCGCAAACCCCTGTCCTGGAACTCCTCGACGATCCCGACCTGCTCCAACAACTCCAGGGTGCGGGTATGCACCGTGAACGACCGCGACGTCATCACCGAGGCGGTGAGCCTGTCGATCACCCGACACTCCACGCCACGACGCAACAACTCGATACCGAGAATGAGCCCGGTCGGACCAGCACCCACGATGAGAACAGAAACCCGTGAAACACGCGAAAACCACATCGAGATATCTCCAACTTGATCAAGATCGAAATCGAATCGTGCATCCGTCTGCGACACACGACGGCACCGAATTGGTCGCGACGTCAGCAGCGGAGCTTCGATGAGCGGACGAATGGCACGGTCACAGCCTCCAAGGGGTATACGTCGGATGCGCGTGACGGCAGTGGCACACGCCATGGAACGGTGGCTCGGCGTGAAAGCACTACAGGTCTTGCCGGATCGCACGAATCAGTTCACCGTCGCCTCTGCCGACCGTCGGTCGGCATGTCCTGACTGTGCCGCGGCGGGGTGTCGCATCTCGACACCCATCACATGCCCATCTCAAACTTCTTGTGCCCCTGCCGTCCCCTCTACGATGGGCACCGCCAGCAGACGCAGGGAATCGAAAGGTCTCAA
>NZ_JBEXLL010000012.1:0-109723 GCF_040609955.1 Nocardia sp. NPDC004568 | reverse complement strand
ACGGCTGCGTCAACAACGCCGTCACGGTCCGGCGGGTGCTCTACAGCGACCGCAACTCGGAACTCGCCGACACCATGCCCGAATACACCCCGCTGGCCGGCCATACGAGACAGACGGTCATCGATGCCTCCGGCGGCGGCACGCTACACGAATTCGACAACCTCTACGAACTGGTCCGCTACCTGGAGGAGCACCCCGGCTTCTCCGCCTGGGGCATCCACAACCGTATCGCCAACGCCTTCGGCAAGCCCTCCGCTGCCGAGCTCGAATATGCCAGCAACCTCTTGGGATGCCACCGCTTCCAGCGCAGCATCGAGGAAGCCGACTACCAGCAACGCATCGCGCAGGTACGAAACGCCACCCGGGTTGTCGACCTGATGTCGGCGCTGCAGGGCCTGCCCTGGCTCGACAGCGATCCGAAGCAGGAGGGCCTGCCCTGGCTCGAGGAACAGAAATCCCGCCCATGGCTTCAGGGCCGGCCCTCCGACACCGACCTCGAGTACGCGAGAGACCACCTGGCGAGCCACCGCTTCCAGCGCAGTATCGAGAAAGCCGACTACCAGCAACGCATCGCGCAGGTACGAAACGCCACCCGGATTGTCGACCTGATGTGGGCGCTGCAGGGCCTGCCCCGGCTCGAGGAACAGAAATCCCACCCGTGGCTTCAGGGCCGGCCCTCCGACACCGACCTCGAGTACGCGAGAAACCTCCTGGCGAGCCACCGCTTCCAGCCCAGTATCGAGAAAGCCGACTACCAGCAACGCATCGCGCAAGTACGAAACGCTACCCAGGTCGCTGATCTGGTATCGGCGCTGCAGGGCCTGCCCCGACCCAAGACAAACCCGGACAAATACGACCTACCCTGGCGCGAGGAACAGAAATCCCACCCGTGGCTCGAGGCCCATGTGAAGACGTACTTCAACCAGAATCACGAACACGGGCACCCGGAAATGGCCACCTTGGATATCGCCGCCGGACCCCAGCGCCTGAAGTTCACACCCGAAGACCTCGCCGACCCAGAGGCGCTGCTCAAAACAGCGAAGACAGGCGAGGCCTTCCACAACGATATAAAACAAACACAACGGCAGATCGACCCTCTCCGCGGCACCGCTCACAGCAAGGTCTGCGCCGTATTGTTCAACGAACTAGGCGTCGCCCTCTCCCGCGATCCAGCGGATCACGACTCTGCAGCTCAATCGCACGAAGACAGTGACGCGCCTGCGGACCAATCCAACGTTATCCGGCTCCATCCCGCAGCAGCACAGGCAGAACCCGAACGCGATCCAACAGAACCATACCGGTTCGCGAACGTAGGCCACCGGCCACCAGAGGACTCACCCGAACCCGACCACACGGATCACGCCGCCGAATCCGGTCATGAACAACCCCGAGACGTCTACCGGCCCAAGCCCACGACACCCGACCCCGGTATAGGCCCCACCGAATCTCTCCGGTGGGTGCGTGCCGAGGCCGCCGCCGAGCTCGCGCGCCACGGTGTAACCGTCGATACCGCCGAACTCCAGTGGCGCGGCGGCACCACCAATACCGAGAAACCAGGGTCCGACATCGACCCGACCCTCAAACCCGACGGGGTAACGCTCGACCGGCTACGCAAACGCGTCGAGCAAATCGACGCGCTGGGCGCGGCGCTCGATAACGCACGGGTTCGACGCGACCAGGCGGCAGCGGACCTGACTGCACGAATCGCCGAATGCCGGGACCTGAACGAATCGGCGGCACAGCCAGGGTCCGACGAATTGACGGACATACCCCGGCGGCGGGACGAAGTCCGAACCGCACTCGCTCAGTGGTCGGATCAGGACAGTTCCGCCGACGAGCTCGAAGACCCGGATACGGCCACACTCGAGCAGCGATTGCGCGAGCTCGACGCAGTGGCCCTCGCCACCGAACAATTCAACTATCACGACCAATGGCACGAGACCCTCATCGAGCGAATCCGCGAAATCGACGCGAAAGCCGAACAGATCTACCGTATCGGCTCGGAACTCGGTGCAGCACAATATAGGTCGGACGAGTCTCCAGACCACGTCTGGGACCGCCTACACACCGCACTGAGTGACCTGGACCAGCTGCTGAGCGTCGCGGTCCCCCAGATCAGCGAACGAGAACCCGCCGGACTCGGCAAGGAACTGCTCAGGGTCCGGGATGCCGCCGAAGCCGAATCGGAACGGCTGCGGAATAACCTGTCGGAGCGGCTCGGGGATGGGCCGATCGCGCTGAAGGAGTTGCTGAACAGAAATTCACGGATCGTCACCGAATGGCAGCAAAGACTGGACGCCGTGTGTCGAGTGCTGGCGCGGGAACTGGATATCCCCATCAAGAATTTCAGCTCTCTCGAGAAGACTGGGACGATACTGGAGGAATTGTCCAGCCAGCTCGACTACTCCGGCTTGCCTTCCGAGCTGGACGAGCCTTATGACGAGCTCTGTGCGGCCTACACTGTGATGGAGACGATCGAATCGATCCATCGAACGACCCTGCGGGTGAGTCGCATCGACGCATTTCAGGCGGCGTTGCGTGATGTTCATACCTGGTGGCGGCAGGCACACGCGCACAACCGCCCGGCCGGCGAGATCGCGGCGATCTATCGGCGAGTGGCGACGATGGCCCATCGGCTCGATGACATCGCACACGGATACCAGGAATGGTCGAACGACCGAGAGCTGTCGGGCAAACGCGACCGGTACCTCGACAATTTGGCCGACCATCTGGGCATGGATTTCCGGCGGCCACAGTCCGGGCTGGAGGATAAACTCCGGGCCGCCCGTGAATCGCTGCGGTCGGAGATCGGCTGGAAGACGCCGCTGTCCAGCGATCAACTCGAACAGTTGGAGCGAAAAATCAGCGCGCTACCGCCGCTGAAAGCGGACGGAACGCCCGATTGGTCCCACCTGCGCCAAGAGGAAACAGTATGGGGGGCCGCGCACGACCTCGCCGGACTCCAGACGCTGGCCGCCGCAGCCACGGTCGTCGAGCAGAATCGTGTGCTGACCGCCGAGCTGGACCGCCGCCTCGCCCTCATAGCCCTCGAGCCCGCTTGTGTGCCAACTGTTTTCGAGGCACCAGGCGGTCCGGCGCGTCTCACGGATATCGGCCCGGAGGTGGCCGAAGGTTTGCGCCCCGAGCTGGTGGAACTGCGTGCGAACGCCGCCAAAACGCGTGAAGTCGCGCGCACCGAGGTCGACCAGATCGCCCGCAGACACGCCGGTTTCGCTGTTTGGTCGGTATGGACGCTAGCTCCCGACTCCGATGCACCGGTGCGACTGGACTCCCTGCGCACAGACGTGGCTGCCCAGATCAGCCAGGAGTGGGGAGCCGATCCGACGGCGGTGACTCTGGAGCGGGTCGAGCAGCGAATCGCGGAACTCACCGGCGCACGGGATGCCACCACGGAGGTCGCCGCCCTCGAACGGTACCGGGACATCGAATCGGTCCTCGGCAATGCGCATTGGTTCCACCGATACGACGCATGGGTCCGGGCCATCGATGTACTGAACCAGGCGATCGACGAGGCGCGGTCTCAGGAGTTCCAGAGCGAGATGCGGCTGGCCGACCTGCAGCTGCGGGCTGACCGTGCCGATACCGCAGATGACCGGCACCGGACGCTACGGGAGCTGGCCGCCGCCGAGGACGAGCACCGCGAGCTGGAGCAGTGGTCCCGGTATCTGTCCGAACAGGCTGACGTGCTCGGTGCACAGGCGGGTGCGCGAGCACGGGCATTGGCAGCGCGGCCGGTGTCGGCAGACCGACGTGGGGCGCAGGACCGAAACACCGAACTCGAGACGTTGGACATGGAACTGGACGAGAGGTTCGCCGCTGTCGCTGCCGGTATCGCGCTCCGGAAAGCCAGGACAGCCGCCGGCCAAGGGGTGTCGCTACCCGGTCCCGGCGCAGACGCGAATACGGCGGACGAGACGCCCGATGACGAGCCGCGGGGCGGGAGTGCGCCGATCGGTTCCCGGTCGGACGACGACCTGGATGGATCGGATGGGCGGTCGGGGAAAGTGGTCTCGTACCGGGCCGCCGAAATGAACCGATTATTCGAGGAAACCATCGGGTCCACGGTGTCTGTCGGTTTGCGACAGCATCGGGATGCTCTGGTGCGGAGTTTGAGTCGGCTACTTGCGCACGCAGTCCACCAGGACACGTTGAAGGGGATTTCCGACCCGGGCTACCCGGCGGAGTGGAAACGCGAGCGCGATGTGCTGGAGGCGGAACTCATCCGGTTGAACGGGCAAGAGCCGGATGGATATCGACGTGTGGAACAAGTACTGGAGCCGCTGTTGAACCACTTGCGGACGCTGGACCGTGACGGGTGGCAGCGGCTGGGGCAACGGATGTCGACCGGGAAACTTCAGGTGCTCGGCTCCTGGATCCTGCGCGGGATTCTGCTACAGAATCCCACAGACCAGGATCTGCCGAACGTTCGTGAGCAGATCGACTGTACGCCCGCGGCTCAGCACATCGATCTGATGACCATGATCGGAACCCCGGAGTCCGATCCGGAGGCCGAGGCAATGGCGGATTCAGATCCGCTGATCGAGTGGCGATTGCTCGGCGAGAGGGCGGGGACCGGCTCGGCCCTCGGCGAGCTCATCACCACGGTGACCTCCTACCTCGAGACCAGCCTCCTCTCCTACCTCGCCCACGGGGTCGTCAGTGCGCGAACGGACTTCGCTCGCTCCCTCGGGCCGTCGGATGGCCTGACCGAGCCCGCCACACCTCACGAACAGCTCGAAACCGCCGGGCAGCGCACCGAGAACGTGGAGCGGGTCACCGAATTCCGGCAGGTCGGCGAGATGACGGAATCCGGAGTACCCGTCGGAGAACCCGCCGCCGATGCAAACGGGGCGCGGCAGCTGCTCGACGAGCTCAGTCGGATGGTGACGCTCCGTGATCATTTGCTCGACGAGCTCAGTCGGGTGGTGACGCTGCGTGATCAATGGGCCGACCTGTGCCACGTTCCGGTGAGTGACCTGGGCGACCGGAGATCCGGGGCAGCGGGTCGGCTCAGATCGGTACGCCGTGAGTTTGCACAGCTCGGGGACCGGTTGCAGCAGGCAATTGCACCGGAGGGAAGATCGCGCGCCGACGTCGGGCCGACTCCGAGCCGGGTGGACCAGATCGCCGCGGAGTGGGAAGCCGAGCTACTGGCTACCCGCGGCAAGAGCGATGAGGCCCGCATGGCCGAACTGTACGAGCTGCTGCGGGCAGCGACCCGGTGGAGGCGGCTTCTGTCCCTGCTTCGATACACCGACCGGTACGAGTGGCTGGTTGCGGAGGTGAACGACCGGGTCGACGAGGTCAGTCTGGCCCGCGATCGGCTCGTCGCCGAGGGGGCACCGGATTCGTGGCAGCACGCTTCGGGCTGGGAACCGGTAGGCGCACCACGAGAGTTCACACCTGTCCCGTCGGCTGCCGCGCAAGTATCGAGCTGGGGGCAGTGGATTGCCGAGGCGGCCGAAACCCGTCGCCGTTTCGTTGCCGATACAGTGGCGCGTGCTCGCAGGCTCGGCATCGACGAGGCGGCGACCGCGAGCACACGTGAATTGGCCCGGGCCGTCGGTGTTCACAGGGACGGCTACCAGAAGCGAGCCGCCGCGCTACGCGACTTGCCGCTGCTGCTGCGCGAACGGACCGAGGCGGAGGCCGACGCTTTCGACATCGAGAACGGTGCGGTCGACCTGGAAAGCCGTATGGTTCTGGACGGCTTTGCGCAGATGGCAGAGCAGCGTCTGCGCATCGAGGCGGCAACCGCCGTTGCCGAGGAGGTGATCCGGGACCAGATCCTCGCCCGCGGCGGCAGGCGGTTGGGATCGGGAATCGGTGTCCTGGAAGTCGACGGCGAGCCGCCGCAGCTGCTCGTAGCCGGGCCGGTGTCGCGACTGGAGCAGGTGCTCGAGGGCGTGGATTCCGACGAATTCGACGATCTGATTCGCCGCGGGGTGGAGCTGCGTGGGTGCCACGTTGTGGTCGACGAGCACGGCCGGGTGTTCGTCCACGAAGTGACGCGTGCCGGGCGTTCCGCGGGCCGGCCGGGCACGGAGGTGGGGCCCGAGCCCGATCCTGCGGTGGCGCCCGCTCGCGTCGCCCGGGGCGACTATGACCGGCGCTCGGCGCACGACGCGATCACGGACCTACTCGCGGAGTGGGAGGCCGACGGCCGCACCGGCGACCGGCTCACCGACCATGCCGCTTTCCTTCCCGACCCGGTAGGCGGCGGTGGTCTCGTGGTCGTTGCCGCGCCACCTGGGGGACACAATCGCGCGATGGCCGAATTGGCCACGGCGCATCCGCGTTTCGCGGGTGCCCGCTGGCGGCCGGAGTTCGATTGCCGGTATCGGGCGGTGGAGCCCGGGATCGAAGGACCGGTCGTGACCACGATTTCGGCTCCGGCGGCCGAGGGTCCGCATCGTGCCGCCCTGCCAATCGAGACCGAGGGTATTCTGCTCGACGAGTATCTGCGGTATCGCCGACTCGGTCTGGTGAACATCGGGTTCGGTGACTGGCTCGCCCAGCTCGGCGACCAGTGTTTCGACCGCGGCGCACTCAAACGCGATGGCACGGTCCAGACATTCGCCGTCGCGGCGGCCAGGGAACAGCCGACAGTGAGCAGAGATCTTGCCCACCCGACCGCGGTCCTTATTCGCATCACCACCCGGGAATTCGCGCTTCCGGACCTGTTCAACCCGAGACTCGGCCCCACCACGGGCATCGCCTCTTTGGTGGGTGTGATCGATATAGGCGGCATGACAGCGGAAGTCGAGATCGTCGATGACGGTCGATCCTGGCGCGTGGCACCGCCGCACGGGGATGGACACCCAGGCGATGTGCTCAACCGATGGTTCGCCGGATCGTCTGATCCCGATCCGGATCGGCTCATGTACCGCCTGGCCCGAACCATCTCCGACTTCACGCCGGGTGACAAGTCGGTCGCGCTCGGCCGCATCGAGGCCCACCCGGGCAGCGGCACCCGCCACCACCCTTGGCTTCTGCGGGGCTTGGCGGCGGGCGAACCCGTGCAGATCGACCTGGTGCCAGAACAGGGCGGTTGGCAATACAGGGTGGTTTCCGGTCGTGCCGAGTTGAGTACCCCGTTCCACAATCGGACGCTCGCCGGACTGGCGCGGCATCTCACCGACCAGCTGCGCATCAGCAATCTCGATGTCGAAAACCAACAGCCGCGACCGTTGCAGGTCTCGCTGTCACCGGAAGAGAACGATGCATACCGTGATCTCGTCCGGCAAGCCGAGGCCGCCGCCGTCGAGTCGCGCCTCTGCGCGCAGCGGCGGGATGCGCTGGCGCGTCGGCTCGGGGTGGCCTCGCCGGACGAGTTGAGCATGGACGCCGATCCTGCCGTCCGCAACGCGGTGATGGCAGATCTGCACACCGCGGTAGAGCGCGATCGCACCACTCTCGCTGCCGCGGTCGGCGTCGATCGGTTCGAGCTGGACTCGATTTCGATCACGGACTCCGAACACAGGCTGCGGCGCGACGAAATCGAGCGACGCAAGGCTGACATCCACGCGCTGGCCGAGCTACTCGTTCGCCAGGAAGAACTCGCCGCTGCCACGTCTCGCGCTCGAGTGGCCCGCGACGCCGCCATCACCGGCCCGGTCGTCGCCGCGGAACGTGAGGGCCGGTCCCGGAGCAGACAACTCGGACCTGGCATCGCGTTCCACCCGAACCTGGCCGGACCTGGAGGCGTCCTGGTGGTGGTCGCTCCGCCCGGCGGGCACTCGGCGGCTGTGTCGGCACTGGCAGCGGAGCATCCCGAGTTCGCAGGCGCCGTGTGGCGCGATGAATTCCAGAAACGCTATCTGCAGGTCGACGTGGAGCCCAACGGGCGGATCGCCATCACTCGGCTCGTCGTGGAGCCCGACGATATCCGCGATCGCGACCGGAGGTGGGAGGCGTATCGCTTCCTGCTTCATCAGTACCTGGTCTTCCGGGAGGCCGGCCTAACCCCTCTCGGATTCGGCGAGTGGCTGCGTCAACTCGGTGACGACGCATTCATGCCTGAGGAACGAGGCGCCGGCGTCCCGATACCGGTTGGGTGGAAAGGCATCGCGCTCGAATGGCTTATCTCGATGTACGACCTCGTCGAGCTGGGGCATCGAACAGTGCTGGCCGACCCCACACTCGATCCTCGGCATCCGGCACACGTCCTGCACCGGCTGATGACCCGCCAAGTACCGCCGCTTGTGTGGGGCGAGCCACGACACCTGTTCGACCTCAGCAAGGTGTCCGTAACGCTGGAAGGTATACCAACCGAACTGCTGGCCGAGCGCTATGGACACGAATGGCGTATTGCTCGCGGAACCATATTCGTGATAAACGATGTGCTGGCCACACATTTCCCTGATCTGACCGGGGAAACGCCACGAGCACTCGCCGAGTCGGTAGTAGCTCTGCTGCGCGAACGGCCACCGGTGGACGATGTCGGGATGCATGCGGACCCGAGCCTTCCGGCGACGGGTCTGCTCGCCGCCTTCGACTCGGCCGGGCAGGGGCCGGGCAGCCCGGCGATCAACGTTCCCGAGGATCGGGTGGCAGCCATCCACACGTGGGGAGTCGCCGGGACAGATGCGGCACGGTGGGCGGGGGCGAACTGGCATCCGGGTGGTTATCCGGACGCCGCGGCAATAGTCGCGCATGTACGCCGGACCGGCGGAACCGCGGTGGGCGTGGCCGATCGCATCGTGTTCACCGCCCGGAAGGACGGCGACGCCGTCACCATCGAGATACCAGTGGGCCGTCGCCGGCGCGGCATGATCGTTCCCGAAGTGCGTACCGTGCGCGGAGACGAGGCGGCCGACGCCTGGGCCGCCAATCTGACTCACGAACTGGGGCCGCAGGCGATATGCCACGTGATGGCGTGGAAAGCCGATGGGACGCCCGAGAGACCGTTGCAGCCTGGTCGGAGGCCGAGCGGCGTTCCCGGGCGGGATATGCCCCTTCGGCTCATCGACGGGCGCCCGCTCGATCGCAATTCTCATTCCGGCACAGTTGTCCCCCAGAACATTGCGACGCAGAAAGGGGTGTCGGTAACCGGCGATCCGACGCGAGACGCGTTGCCGGGTAGCGAATCGGGGCGCCAGATAACCGATACCGGCGACCAGGACCCGAATGCTACCGACGAGTCCCTGGGTGATGAGCGAGGGAGTGGCACTGCGCCGATCGGTTCCCGTTCGGACGACGACCCGACGGGACCGAATACGCGGTCGGCCGCGGCGGCGAGCCCGGTCGGCGACAGTCCCGGGTCTTTCTCCACGGGGCTCCTTCGGTTCTATGCCGACGGGGTCGATCCCGCGCTGCGTTCCAAGCTTCTGTTGGCCTGGATGAACCAACCCTCGACTGGCGCACCCGACGACGAATATCGTGATTGGGAGAGGGAGGTGGCGCTGCTCGGGGCGGCACTCGACCGGACTCCGTCGCGCTATGGTCCGACGACTCCGCTCAACGAGGGCGTCACCGCGCTACGGGTTGTCAACGATCTGGCCGGTCGCGATATCGTCTCCGAAATCGCGAGCACGAGTTCGGTTCGGATGACTCCGGCCGAGTTGCAGGCGAACACTGCCGGCCGAATGGTTCGGCAGCCGAGTCATGCCGCGTTGGCCGACAGGTTGGCGAAGCCGACCGAGCAAGTTCAGGCGGCGCTCGTAGTGGACGGTGAAGCCGGCCGGCCTTACGTGCTGACCGCACGTGACGGTGTGGTGATCAAGATCGACCCGCACAGTGGCCTGCCGCCGCATGTATTCGATCCGGCTACGGCGATCGGCCAACCTTATGCTGTACTTTTCGACTCGGATTTCGATGTGCTGCATCCACTCGAGGACGGTGTCCATGTGCTACCGCACACAGAGCACCCGCGTTCGGATTCTCGATTGCAGCGTTTCATGGGGATATATACGACCGATATCACACTGCGTACCGTTACGGACGAAGCTATCGCGGCAGCGGTGGAGGAAGGAATCGACCCGCGCATACTGAGCGACTGGAGTCGGCGGTCACAGGTATCCGATGAGCTGCGCCGAATGCTGGAACGGCGTGATCGCATCGGGCGGAAGTCGGCCGAGTTGCATACGCTGGCCGGAAAATACAAGCGGGCGCTGCTGGATTATTTCTACCACCAGACGGAATACGAGCGCCGCACGGCCCTGCGGCTGTCGGTTCCGGAGGCAGTATTCGGACTTTCCGAGATCGCCGAGCGTCGCGACCGAGCGGAGGCCGATCTCGGTCTGCTCGGCAAACTTCTGGATATGAAGCTTTCGGAAAACATACCCGGACAGGTATTCATCGACCCGTCCGAACCGGATAACTACTGTGGGCCCGCCGCGGTGATGGAAATGTATCAAATCACCGGGTACGACAGAATTCGACTCATAGATCGCGATGTTACTCCTACGGATGGCACGTGGAGCTTCGAATTCGCCGCGGCATTGGGCGTCTATCCACATGACTACACCGACCATACCGAGATTGCCGAGCACCTGATCGGCGAGGGTCACGGCGCGACTGCTCTGGTGCATGAAGGAAATGCGCGACCGGGCGCCGGCGGACACGCATATGTGATGACGAACTATCGTGGGCTGATCCTGGTCAGCGACTGGAACGGGAGACTTCTGCACCTCTTCCCGCCGGAAGGCCGCTTCGTCGTCGGAAGTCTCGCGGGCTACGTCCTTTCCCCAACCGAAACGGGCGTGGAGCCACTCGAACCCATGGGTGACGTAATGCGACACGAGCTGACGGAATTGGCCTCCCGAAAGGCTCGACTGGCACGAACGCGCGACGGTCTCGAAAAGGTTCGATCGGAACTGAATCTATCGAGGTCATCCCCTGATATCGACACCGATCTGGCGGCTGATATCGACACCGACCTAGCGGAAATCGATAAGCAGCTGACGGTTATCCCCGAAGCCATCGCGCAGATCGATAGGATAGCTGACGCGAAGCTGTATGGATTCGAAACCACTGTCGTGTTTCCCGACCACATCGGAGTGATTCCGGACAGCTCGCTCGCTTCGGTATTCTTGTATGGCGTCCCTTACAAAAAGCTTCTGAACCGCTCGGATGCGTTGGTGAGGGAGCTGTCCCGCATTATGAAGCCCGGTGGTGTGGCGACAATCGATACGAATGTGGGACTGTTCGCGTCCGATAACGGTCCGCGCGAGATTGCGGATCGGTTCACGGACGCCGGATTCGCCGGCGTTACTTTTCTGCACAACGGTATTCCGTTCACGCTCGATGCCATTCCTTCGGAACCTCGTGGTCGATACGAGATCCAGGTGTCGAAACCGGGCCGTGTGGTCAGCGGACCGATCGACCACACCGCGCAGCAGCCGGACCCTGCCACGGGACGATCGGGGATTACTCCGGGGCGGCATTCGTCCACCGATTTCGATTCGTCCGACCTGGATCCGGGTGAACCCCTGACCACGATGCGCGCCGAGGCCGTGGCCGCACTCGAGCGTCATGGTGTGACCGTTGATACCGAGAGGCCGGGATCCGGCATCGACTGGACGTTCGAGGTCGACGGGGTGTCGCTCGGCCGCCTGCGGGAGCGTGTCGAGCGGATCGATGCGCTGGGTGCGGCTCTGAAGGATGCGCGGGTGTGGCGTGAGAGGGCAGCAGCACACCTGATCGCACGTATTGCCGAGTGTCGGGACCTGGACGAATCGACTGTCCATCCGGGTTCCGAAGAGTTGACAGTGGTACCCGGTCTCCGGGACGAGGTCCGGAGTGCACTGGCTGAGCACTTGCGTGCGGAAAGCTCCGCCGAGGAGCTCGAGGACCCGGGCACAGCCTCACTTTTGCAGCGATTGCGGGAACTCGACGCGGTTGTCCTCGCCACCGAGCAGTTCGACTACCACGACGCGTGGCTGGCGGGTCTGGTCGAACGAGCGCGCGGGTTCGACCTCTGGATCGAGGAGGCTCACCGCACACGCGCGAAACTTGCTGAGGCGCACAATGTGCCGCCCGGATCGTTGGACAGCGATCGGGACCGTTTGAACAGAGTTCTGCGCGTCCTGGACACCCGGCTACGTATCGTGTTCGAAGAAATCGGAGATCACGAAAACGCCGGACTGGGTGGCGAACTGCACAGGCTCAGGGATCAGGCCGAAGCCGAATCCTTACGGCAGCAGGATTTTCTGTCCAGGTTGCCCGGCAGGTCGCAGACCGGTCCGACCGAGCTGTTGTGCGAAGGTTCACCTGCCCAGTCCGAATGGGCGGAAAAGCTGGACGCCGCGTGCCGAGTGCTGGCGCAGGCGATGGACATCCCCCTCGAAAGTTTCGGCTCCCTCGAGAAGATCCGGAAGATTCTAGAGCAATTGTCCGATCGGCTCGATCAGGATCGACTGGCTACTGAGTTGTGGGGGCCTTACTCGCGGCTTTACGCGGTCTACTCGGTGATGGCGACGGTCGATGAGATTCAACGATTGGATCGGCGGATAAGCCGGCTCGACGCAATCGAGGCGGCATTGCGCGATATCCGCAGCTGGTGGCGGCAGGCAGATGCGCAGGGCATGCCCTCCGTTGAGTTCGCGGCGATGTATCACCGATTGGCCGCTGCAGCTCGCCGGCTCGATGAAATGGCACAGGGTTATCGGGAGCAGTCGGAAACAGACATCCGCTATTTCGAGGCTTTGGGGCAGAAGCACAAGCTGAAGTTCTGGCAGCTGCGTCCGGGATCGCTCGAGCACGAGACGCTGGAACACAGAATCCGGCACGCCCGTGACTTGCTTCGGTCGAGCCTCCTGGGGGATCAGTCGACTCTGTCCATTGAGCAGTTCGAACAACTGGTGCGGCAAGCAGCCCAAATACCACTCGTAGAAGACGACGAATTCGTGCCCGCCGAGCCGGTCGAGAGGGAGAGCGAGTCACCGCTGTCGAGGAAGATCATCGAACGCGGCGAATTGCTCGCCGCGGCCGCGATCGTCGAGAAGAACCGTGTGCTTGCCAACGAACTGGACAGGCAGTTCGCGGCGATCGCCCTCGAATTCGGCTGTGTGCGATCCGCTTTCGCCGACGCCCGCGACCCGGCGCGTGTCATGAATTTGGGCCCCGAACTGGTCGAACTCCGTGAGAACGCCCTCAGCGTCAGTGAAGTCGCTCGTCGGGACGTCGCGCGGAAAGGCAAAAAGCTCGCTGTCCCGTCGGTATGGACGGTGTCTCCGGGTTCCCGGCGACGTGTGGTGCTGGGCCTCGAGCGCGCGGATTTGCGCGCCTCGATCGCCCGGAGATGGGGAGCCGACCCAGGATCGGTGACCTCGGTGGAAGCCGAGCGGCGTCTCACGGAACTCGACAGTGCCCCGGACGCCTCGGTGGAGGTCGACGAACTCGCACTGTTCCGGGACAGCGAGTCGGTGATCAACAGTGCGCAGTCGTTCCACCGGTACGACGCCTGGGTCCGGGCCATCGATATGCTGGACGAGGCGATCGACCGGGCTCGGCAGCAGGAGGCCGGGAGCCGGGTGCGGCTGGCCGATTTGCGGATGCGCGCCGACGCCACCGACGATATACGCCGGGAGCGGGACGCTGCCGACGAGGAGCTCCGCGAGTTGATGCGGTGGTCTCGTGAGTTGGCCGAACAGGCTCAGACGCTCGGCGAACGGGCGGGGGCGCGTGCTCGGGCATTGGCGGCTCGACCGGCGACGGAAGACCGACGCGGAGCACGAGACCGAGAAGCCGAACTCGAGACGCTGGACAGTGAACTGGACAAGCTGTTCGCCGCCGTAGCGTCCCGTATCGCGCTACGGAAAGTCAGGACAGCCGCTGAACGGGGTGTGTGGGTACCAGGACCCGGCGTAGACGGAGACGAGGCACCCGGTGACGAGCTGTCGGGCGGGAGTGCGCCGATCGGTTCCCGGTCGGACGACGACGTGGATGGATCGAATGGGCGGCCGGCAGCGTCGGACGATCTTGGGAACGGTGACGGCCGAGATGACCTGCCGGAAAGACAGAGTGACCTCCTTACCGCAGGTGGCGACCGGTTCCATATCGAGCCTGTGCAGGTCGCGCCGGGCATATTCCGCAGCGAGCATTTCACGACACCACAGTGGAAGATGCGGTCGAACGATCCTGACAAGAACGCCGCGCTCTGGGTCTTCTCGTTATGGCAGGCATATATCGCCGACTCCGGGTTGCAGCGGCTGTCCGGGCGCTTGACCGCTACATCCTCCTGGGATGAGCGTCGGGCGGCCTTGTCGGCGCTCTATTTCTGGATGGTGCAGCAGCGATACCTGCATCAGGTGCGGGCAGTCGAGCGCGATCCGAGCTTGGTGGGCTCCGAGGGAGAAGGGAGTCCCGAGAACTTCCGGGCCGTACTCGGTGTCGACGAAGTCAATGTCGATACCTTCGGGACCGTATTCAATCTGCGGGACGGCGTCGTTCGCGATCCGGAGACCGGGCGGCCGTTGGCCCATGGCGAGGACACCCCGGCATTCCGGACCGCTCGGGAAATCGGTGACCTGATCAAAGCCCGGTTGGCGGCCGAGGCACCTGGTAGCGATGTGCTACAGAATGTCGTGGACCTTCCCGACGGGAGCAGTATCGACGGAAATATGCTGTCTGCGCTGGGTTTCTTCGAGTTCGCGACCGAGACTGCGCAGTACAGTGACCGGAAAACGATCTTTGCTTCCGCGCTCGACGAACTCGCCTCTCTTCTCGAAGACCGGCGCCATGAGTCGTCGAACGACATGCTCCGGCGCTTCGCCAATGCGGTCTATCTCTTGTACCAGGCGCCGGTGACGCCGCGCGGTAGCGATGCGACCATCCGGATGTTCGTTGCCGCCACATTCGCCTTCGGTTTCGGCGGGCCGGTGCAGCTGCCGCACGATCTCGATCTGCAGGCCATGACGCGGAGCCAATCGGATTTCATCGAATGGTTCGTCGGCTGGTTGGCTGGTTCGTCCGATACGGTCGGTGCCGACTCCGCCGTGGCGGGCGCCCTGGACTCCGAAGGCCGCGTTGCCGGTCGGTCTGATTCGAACCAGGAGTCGCGGCAGGATGATCCGCTGATCGGTTCCCGGCCGGCCGATGATGATGCCGGTGGCCGGCCGCCCGGAAAGCCCGAAGCGAGACGCGATGTGGTGCTGATCGAACCACTACGCGGGCGCCCGGGAGTCACGATCGAGCGGATCACCTTCTCCGATGGTCACCGGGTACTGCGTGAAACCTACGACGACGTCGAAGAGGCCGCGGTGGAGTGGGTCAACTCGCGGATCGGTAGGGAGATGGGTGCCCCGATCGCTGAGGCGGCACCGAATGTGCCCGATTACCACGTGCTGTACCGGGATTATCTGCCCAGGAGATCGGGTCTCGGCGTCCCCCGAGCGGCCGACGTGCTGGGTATTTTCCACGCCATCACCGGAAAAGCGAGCGCTTTTGCCGATGTCTTCGCGCGCCGTGTCGACGGTCGTAGGGTGTGGCAGAAACATCACCTCCGCCGGTCGGATATCGTCGCTATCGGCAATCAGTTGGCGGCTTTCGGAGAGACCCTGCAGCGGGAACCGTCTCCCGAGCCCATATATAACGCGATGCTCGACGCGCATACAGCGGCGATGTTCGCGCTGGGTGAGGTGGCCCGCCACTCCGAGCACCCGCTGCGCTCGGCTGGGCTGTACCGCGATACACAGGCCAAGCTCGGGCTGATCGGGGAGTTCGAGGGTAAACACCCGTATATCGAGTTGTCGTCGGCGTTCGCCAGTCCTTATGTGCCGGTGGAAACGGTCCGGGAAATTCTGACCACACTGGACAATCTGCTCGATAAGTACCGATACGCCCCCGGCGGCTGGATACTCATGACCAACATTCGCCGGGTGGAGATCGACTTCTTGCGCGCATCGACCGCCTTGACGCAGGGCTGGGACGATACGCACGGCAAAGACGGTGGGGTCACCATCGTCCGGACACATTTGACATTCGATATGTGGCACGCGGCCGATCCGAAGCAGGCTGAGGTTCAGAGCAACCTCAGACTGGAGCGCGGCGTGCATCCGAGCAGCGGGAAACTGCATGTAGACAATGTCTATCACGAGTTTGCTCACGCGATCAACCAAGCTACCGGGCACGAACTCGGCCGGAAACTGGTCGAGGTACTGAAGGGCGTCCACGCGAAACTGGAAGAGCGTGGCCTCACCGAGAGTTACGACGATTGGCTCAAACGTCTGGGATCGGGTGCCTTCACGACTTCCGCCAAGGTCGAGCTCGACGAAGGTGAGGCCATCGCCGTCGGGTTCGCCGATGTGGAGATCAACGGCCTCGTCTTCGGCACCCCGCAGTGGGCGATCCACGAGTACGTCGCGAAAACCGCACCGCCGAACATCGATTTGTGGGTGCCGACCGGGAAGAGCCGCAAAGGTCTCCCGCCCGGCTTGGCCGACGCGCGGCCGGTGGAACAGGGCGCCCCGACCGGTCACCGGCCGGAACCTGCCAGCGCAGGGCCGGACAGTGATGCACTGCCACCGGAGGACGGTCCGGAAATCCGGCTGTCGGCGGCGCAGGAATCGGGTGTCTCGCGGCCCGTCCACAGGAAACAGTGGCGACATGAGTTTCCCGGGCTCGCCGAGTGGATGACGAAGCGGACCGATCGGCGGGAACTGGCCGGTGCGTTCGCGGATTGGGAGCGGGCCGAGGGCGACGCGGGCGAGGTGGAGCGGCTGGCCGAAATGGTCGATACCGTAGTTTCGGCCGCGTATATAGAGCGAGCGTTGCGTGCGCCCGAGATGATGGCGGTCGATGAGGAGCATCCGCAGGTCGCGATGGTTGTCGATCAGGACGGTACGCCGCTCGGGCTGAAGATCGCGAGTATGGGCGCGCACCGTCGGGTCCTGCGCGATCTGCTCGCCGCCCGCCCGGACCTGCTGACGACCGTTCCGCGCGATGGTGGTCGCCTGCGGGTCGAATACGAGAATCTCACCTTGGAGCGTAATGGGCAGGTGCGAAGCCGGCGCCTTTCCGTGGACGATGCCGATCAGATCGGACGTGAGACAACCGACACCGGCGACCAGGACCCCAGGGCTTCCACCGAATCGGCGGAAGAACGACGGGGGCAGGGACTGTGGGGCGGGAGTGCGCCGATCGGTTCCCGGTCGGACGACGAAGACAAGACGATGGAGGTGCCGAATGAATCGGCCCCGTCCAGTGCCCATGCTACGGTCGGCCGGTCCCCGTGGGACAAACATGAACCAGCCAGAGCCACGGTCGGCGACGGCGTCGACCGAACCGGTGAGGCGGTCGCCGACGGTGGTGAGCCGGGGGGCGACGGTCAGGGGCGTTCGGCCGAGACCCGGCCGGTTCGCACAACCGAGCGCGTCAATCCTGCTGTACAGGAATCGCAGGAGCGGGCCGACCACGGTGAAGCCGACCCTACCGCCGGCTCCGGGCGGCAGCCCTCACCATGGGCGGCGAAGAAGAACCGGGCGTACGCAACCCTCGGACAGAAGAAACCCGATTCCGGCGACCAGGATGGAGGAGTAGCCCAGGAGCGCGGTGATGCTGGTCGACCCGATGCCGTGGACGCCTCGACCCGGGGTTCGCGTGGTGGTGGAGAGGTACCGGGTGGGCCGTTCGATCAACAGGCGCTGCGCGCGGTGTTCAGGCGGACGGTGAGAATTGTCGGTGATTCCCGGGTTGCTCCGGAGGCTGTTCGGGAGGTTGCCCGGAAGGTCACCAAGGAAACCGTGCGTCGGGCGGTTGTCAGGGGCGTCGATGCGGGTGACCGGCGGGTTCGGCAGCGTCTGTTCGAGATTGCGGACGGTGTGCTGTTCGACCGGTTGCGGGAGGGTCTCCGGTCTGCCCACGCCCACACCCGGGTTGGCCCAGCCGCGGAGATCGACCACGACGTGATCAGTTGGGTACTGCATACGATGACCCCGGAGGAGTGGGAGAGAGGTCGTGGGTCTCTCAGTCGCGAGATGAGGAGATGTTTGGTCACTCGTTTTCTGCAGGGCTTGCCCAGGAAGAAGGCGGCGAGTGAATTACGGTGCCACCCAGACGACATCAAAAACCTGGAGCGGGCTGCTGTTCACGCGTTGGGGCAGATTGTCGATCAAACGCGACGAGCGGCGGATGGTGTCCGGGAGGCTCGCTCCGAGAGCGATATCACGTTGGATCAGCAGACGAGACGGCTACGGGTCCGTGGCAAAAGGGAACAGCCCCTGCAACTCGCTCTGTTCGAATTTCTGAAGAGCCAGCGCGGCAAGCCGGTATCGACAAAGAAAATCAAAGAGGAGTTGTGGGGTGAACGGTCCGGCGAGATAGCCGATAGCACGGTTCCGCCGATCATCAGCAAAATCAACCGAAAGCTGGGCGGGGCCGGTTCGATAACTTACGTATCCGGTACCGGATATCGCTTCGGGACCGTAATAAGGACAGCAGAGGATGCACTTCAGGTGGGGCGAATAAAGCTGCATTCGGCGGCGCGGATGGTGTGGGTCGACGACACCGAACTCGAGATGCCGATAGTCGGGAAACAGTTCGACCTGTTGGAGTATTTCATGCGGCGGGCCGGTGAGGACGTGTCGCCGGCAGAGATCAGAAGAGACCTTTGGAACGATTCGATTCAGCTGGAATCCGTCAATTCCTACGTGTATGTCCTGCAGCGCCAGTTGGGGGACCAGGGATTCATCAAGCGGGCCGGTGGAGGCTGGCGTTTCGATGGCTGGGGTGGTGTCGAGGCGTTGCCGGATGAGCCGGTTGAGGCGTGGCGGGTCGATACCGCTGGCCTGATCGATGCGTCGGTGGGTGATACGTCGCCGACATATGAGCAGTTGCGGGAGCGGTTGCGTGCGCTGGCGGGTCGATATCCGGACGAGGAGGCGTTGTTCCAGGAGATCGGTCGTTCCAAAGAAGGGCGGCTGATCGAAAGGTTGTCGATATATGGTGGCCCGAATAATATCGAGTTGGCTGTCGATCCGCATCCGATGGAACCGATGGGGCGGAGTACGGCGTTGGCGTTCGCAGAGTATTTCAGTTCGTGTCCGGAATTACGGTCAGTGTATTCGCTTCATATTGTGGTGAGCGCGGATCCCGATAGTGCCGTATTGAATGCGCCGCCGACCCGGAGCGAGGGATCAGTGGATCTGTTCGAACATTACACCGGGCAACACCGTTCGCTGGCGGGACCCGATGGGATGGTCCCTGACGCTGTTCCGGTGCCGGGAAAGAGGTTCTCCTCGGCTGTTCCCGGGCCGGAGACCTTGACATTGATGAGTAGCAGCAAAGCGCTGAAGCCATTTTTCCGGTGGTCGGGACACAATATCGACTTCGGCGGCGCGTACATGTTCTTCGGCACATCCGGAGACCGCTTCGTGCGCGTACTGGGCCGGTGGGTTATTGGTTTGTTTGCCGAGGTCGCCGAGCGGCACGGCATCCCGATTTCGTCGGCTCCGCCCGATATCGCTGTCGATCCGGGGTTGGCGGAAAAGGTCGGACACGGCATATACACCGAAATGGATCTGCCGGATGGTGCTTTTACCGGGAGATTCGCTTCCTGGTTCGGCGCTTTGTCGACAATGATGGATGTGCCGGAGTGGTCTGTTCGGCCATCGAGTGTGACCAGGTCCGAGGCAATCGATTTACTGGAGCAACGTGCTGCGGTATTCGACAACCTGGTCCAGCGTTTGCCGGCGGATATCACCGCGAGTGAATTCGGTCGTGGCGCCGAGTACGCCATGTCGTTCCTACGAGGTCAAGCCGAAGCCTTGCGGCGGGATCCGGACAAATTATTCGATCCCGGGGTAGTGCACCGTCCGCCCTTGCGTCGTATGGGTGGTTTGCTGCGGCAAATCGACGAGACTTTGGCGGCTGATCCACTTCGTGCTGATCTGCTGGATCTGCGGGAGGAGGTGAACAGGTATTTACTCGAGTGGATTCAGTTCCAGCGCGATGACCAAGATCCGGTCTGGCTGCCGTTGCGTTCCACGGCGGGTATGCAGTTGGAGTTGCTTTTCTCGCTGATTCCCCAGGCACGAGCGGTGCATTCCACGATGTCTGTTGCGGAGCGTCGCGGTCGCTTCTGGTTGGATGCGGCGGCACGGATAGTCTGGGTCGACGGCAATGAAATCCGATTGAGCGATAACGAGTTCGCGCTGTTCGATTTACTGACGCTTCGACGAGGAAGCGTGGTCAGCAAGAGGGAAATCGCGCAGATGCTGAGGCGTAGGTCGCTGCGCTCGGCCAACGTTCCGGAAAGTCTGGTTGAGGTTCTCATACGTAGGCTCAAGGCCAAACTGGGCGTTGATGGATCGATGATCACTGGAGCGCCGGGCGGCTACCGTTTCGGGGCCGAGCAGAGCGCGGTGGAGCATGAGCATACGCTCGAGGTAGGGCGGGTCACGCTGACGCCGGCGCCGCGGACGGTGTCGGTCGACGAGTCCGAGGTCCCGGTGGTCGGGAAAAATTTCGAGCTGCTGGAATATTTCATGCGGCGGACCGGGGCGGTCATATCGCCCGCAGAGATCAGAGATCAAATCTGGAATAATTCTGTCCCACCAAAAAATATCAGATCCTATGTGCTGGTTCTGCGGAGCCTGTTGGGGGATAAGGGATTTATTACGTGGGTCGGTGAGGGCTGGCGTTTCGAGGGTCGTGGGTCGGTCCCGGAGGCCGAAGAGGGTCCGCTGATCGATTCCCGGGCCGATGGTGGTGGCCGGTTGCCGGTGGACCGTATCGATCAGCGGGTGGTTCGTGCGGTATTCGGGCGCGTCCTCGATGTTGTCGGGGACCGTGGGGTTGCTGAGGCTATTACTGACGACACGGTCGCTCGGGCGGCGGGTCGTCAGTTGGCCGGAGGTGGCGATCAGGCAGTGTCGGCCTGGTTGTTCGAGGTCGCGGATGGTCTGATTTTCGAACGGCTGCGCGACCGTCTCCGGTCCGCCCACGATTCCCATGTCGCGGCCGGGTTCATCGCCGGCAGCGATGCTGACACCTTCCGTTGGGTGTTGCGATCAATGACACCGGCAGAGTGGGAGAGGTGGTATCCGAGTCTCGATTCCGAGTTGAGGGGCTGTCTGGCTGGTCGCTTCCTGGGCAGATCGTCGGTGAAAGACACGGCGACCGCGCTTGGACTGCCCCCGGACTATGTCGCGCACCTGGAGCGGACTGCTGTTCGTAGGTTGGCCGGTTGGATCAGAGCGGATCGAGCGGCGCGTCGGGTGTCGATCGGAGGTGACGAGACCCACCTGACGCCACAAGAGTTTGTACTCCTCGAAGCTCTGTGGCTGGAACGCGGGAAAGTGGTCTCCTCCAGGGATATCCAGCTGGCGGTGTTCGAAAAGGAACTCGACGATGAGAAACCCGTTCACGTGCTCGTCCACAGACTCAAAAAGAAACTGGGCGTGGGTGGTTTGATCACTTCGGTAACCGACATCGGTTACCGATTCGAGGACGAATTGAGCCAGGCGGCGGCCGCGGTCGAACTGTCGGACATACTCGAGGTGGGCCGTGTCGCCTTGTCCCCGGCGGCGCGGCGGGTGTGGGTGGACGGGAATGAGGCTGAATTTCCTGAGCTGGAATTCGACCTGCTGGAATTGCTTGCGCACAAGGCGGGGCGGATCGTATCCCCGGAAGAGATCAATAAGCAGCTCTGGGGTGGATCCGCCCGGGCGAACACCATCAAGCAACATATGCGGAAATTGCAAGAGCTTTTGGGGGATGCTTCGCTCATCGCAGCCGTCCCGGGCAGGGGCTACCGATTGGAGTGGCCCGATGCGATCGTGGTGGGTCGCTGCCACCTGTTGCCTGCGACGCAGACGCTGTCGATCGACGGGGAGAAGACCCAGGTCTCCCCGAGGGACGCCGATGTGCTGCAGGTGTTGATGCAGCGAGCCGGTTTCGTGGTACGGACGGAACGTCTCCAAGAGCTGGTCTGGGGGCGGTCGGTGGACCGGTCCACCGTCTATATCTACATCAAGCGATTGCAGAATCTCACAAATGATCAGACCTACATCACGCATCTCAAGGATGTGGGTTGGCGTTTCGACGGTTTGCCATCGGACCGGGCAGAGATCGATGAGATGGTTTGGTCGGATCCGGCGCTGGTGGAGTGGAGTGGCGTTCGCCTGTCGCCGGACGCCCGGCGGGTGCAGGCCGGCGGGCGAGAAATCGACCTGGACCGGATCGAGTTCGATCTGCTGAAGATCCTGATGGAAAATGCTGGAAAAGTCCTGTCGGGGCCCGAGATCGAACTGGCGGTCTGGGGCGATGTAGCGGATAGATCCGATGGGCTCGATTCTTGGATTTCCGATCGACTCAGGTCTCAGATTCGTGGTCTGCGGAAGAAACTGGGCAAGGCGGGCGAGGAGTATGCCCAGCTTGTCGAGACGGTCGCACCCGGCTATCGGTTCAATCGTGTGGCGATGTTGCCGGCAGCGGCCGAGTCGCCGGCATCGATCGGCGGCGAGCTGCGCGGGGCGCCGGACGAGTCACTGCCCGGTGGGCCGGGCCGGGAAACGGAGGAAGACGGGGATACGCAGGAAGGTCCGGCGATCGGTACGCGCTCGGACGACGAAGCCGGGAACGTCGATCAGGGTGACGGACACGAGTTGCCCGAGGCAGGGCAGGTGCCGGATGCCGATTCAGTACCGGACCAAGAGGGCACGACGGAGTACGTCGCACCGTTGGCGGCAGGACACAACGCGTCAGAACTCCTCGATGCCGGCTCATCCAGCACTGCACGATGGGCCGGACCGGTACCCGCGGGGAGCGTGACAGCGTGGTCTCCGTCGAACCAGGCGACACCTGCGGAGGCGCTGGAGGAACTGGCGCCCGATAGGCCGACCCCGGGCGACGACGGGAGTCCGCTGGTCGGGTCCCGGTCCGCCGATGACCCGGATAAGCGCGCGCGTGAGCAGCCGGGCAAGCCGGTGACGGCATGGCAGGGGTCGACACCATGGTCTGACGAAGGCGTGCCGGTAGGCGTCTCCTACCAATTGCTTCTCGAGTGGGCCGCCGAACTCGACGATAAGGTTGCCCGGCAGCTCATGATCGACCGGCACGTGCGGGCCGAGGCGCAATTGGCGGCCTTTCGGCGCGGCGACCCACTGCCGATCCAGAACATGATCGACACGGTGCGAATACTCAATGTCTTGGTGTGGGAACAAAGCCACCGGTTCCTGCACGACATACCACAACTGCCGAACGACCGATCCGACCGCGCGGGCTGGACCGAACTGGAACGTGACGTCACGACCCGTGTTCCGTACGCCGATGAATTACATCGCGCGGCGAGTATTGTGGTCGAACTCGTCAGGGCGTTACCCATCGAAGTATCTGGCGGCCTGCCGTCACAGTGGGACAGCGACCGGGACGGCTTCCTGAACTTTCTGCACCACTTTCCAGAGCACCTCCGGCGAATGACAGACGAGTTGTCGGCGGCCGCACGGGAAGAACCCGGCTCATCCCGCCTGCAAAGCGCGATACTGCCCAGTGCGATCGCACATATGGCGACTATTCGCACCACTCACTTCGAAACGATGAGGTCGATCGACGGCAGGGATTGGTCGGAGCAGATCGACGAATATCTGAAGCTTTCCACAGAGCTCGATCGCCCCGCGCGGTTGGCTGCCTTGCTGACTCGTGCCGGAGCATTGGACCTCGAGGACGCATCGATACTGGTCAGCGATGCTGTATTCCTCCATCCGGAGGCAATGCGGCGTTGTATCGCAAGGCTTCCCAGAAAGCAGCGTCGGTATGCCGAGCTGCGATATCTGCGGGGGCGTAGTCGTGACGAGATGGTCCACATGCTGGGCAAATCGATGGATACGGTCATGCGGGCCGAGCGTCGGGTACTGCGTCGTTTGGCCAAGTTGCTTCCCGAAGAGCTGACCAGCCCGACCACTCTGTCGCAGTTGCTCGCCCACGGGCGTTCGCTGTCTTCACAGGAGATGTCCATGGTAATCCGTGACGCGGCGACCGAGCATCCGGAGGCACTGCGGCATTGCCTCGAAAGGCTCACCGAATACGAATGCAGATGCATCGAATTGCGGGCGTTGGAGGATCAGAGCTTCGCTCAGATGGCGACTGCGTTGAACAGTACCGAAACCACCGTGAAGAATTCGTATCGGCGTGCTGCGTTGCAGTTGATCGAATGGTTACCGGTCGCACTCGGTTGGCCTGTGCCTGCCGTCGCAGAACAGGCCGGTTCCGGTTCCGGCGCTGCCTCCGCAACTCCCGCCTCGGGCGGTGGTGTCGAACGAGAGCCAGAGATCGGGGTTGTCTCTCTCGAGGAGAGAAGGTTTCGGCAATGGTATTGGACGCGAGTATCGCGGGCGGTGACCCAGAGCCCGGCGCAGTACGCGCGCATGCAGCACCTCAGCGAGGAGCAGGTGCGGCGCTGGCTGAAAGCGATCGGGGCCGATCCCGATCTTTATGCCACGGAATCCGATGCACCGCCTCCGCATCCCCGTTCCTTCGATGACGCCCGTCAGTGGTTGTCCGCGATGCGCGATTATCTGGCCTTGACGCCGGAGCAGATGGACTATCTCATCAACGCTCCACAAGGCAGCTGGAATGACTTTGAGCGTGGCGATCGGGATCCGACCACCGGACAGTGGCGGGCCTTGCTGCGGAGTGTTCCCGGCGCTCGCCAGCTCTATATTCCGATTGCCCTGCGCTTCCACCCCGACCTTGTCGGCCCATCGCACCGCGGCTCATACTTGAAGGATCTGCGTCAGAAGGCTGGGTGGACTCAGACGCAACTGGTCGAGGCGGCAGGGTTGGATGCGTACTCCGTCTACAGCCATGAGGCCGGGCACGGAGCGCGGTCGGTGGATGTGTGGGAGGCGCATCTTCGTGCCCTGACATCAGCGGCGTTGGGGAATACGAAGGGCCATCACCATATCGGGGATGATCTTCGTCGGCTGCGCGAGAACGCCGGTCTCACCCAGCAGCAACTTGCTGATAGGTCAGGCGTGTCGTCGGATGTGGTCGGCGATCTCGAGGCGGGACTACACCGGCCGTCGAAGGCGACGGTGGAGGCGTATCTCGATGCCCTGGCTCATGGCAGCCCGCTCTACCCCGAGGGTTATGCCCATATCGGCGACTACTTGAGGGGTGCGGGAATCGACCTGGAGCGTCTCGATATTGCCACACTGCAGAAGATGATGTCCGCCGGCCAGGTCACTTCCGTGGATCTGGTCCACGCGTACCTGCATCGGATCGAGACCGTGGATCGGGACGGCCCCCGCCTGAATGCGATTCTGACGCTGAACCCGGATGCGGTGTCGGATGCTGCGTGGCGGGATGCGGAACGCCAGCGCGGCATCGTCCATAGTCCCCTGCACGGCATCCCGATCGTGGTGAAGGACAACATCGATGTGGCGGGCCTGCCGACCACAGGTGGCGCACTGGCGCTCCGTGATTCGGTCCCGGACGAGGACGCATTCCTGGTGCGGAAGCTGCGCCTGGCCGGCGCGGTGATTCTGGGCAAGACCAACCTCACCGAGTTCGCGAATTTCACCACCGACGATATGCCGCCCGGGTACAGCTCCCTCGGCGGGCAAGTAGTCAATCCGTACAATTCGAGCCTGCCCCCCGCCGGGTCCAGCTCAGGGTCGGCGGTAGCGGTTGCGGCCGGTCTGGCGGCGGCGAGCGTGGGTACCGACACCTTCGGCTCCATCACCAGTCCAGCGGTATGGAACTCAGTGGTCGGCGTCAGGCCCACAGTCGGTGTGGTGAGCCGGGCCGGACTGCTGCCGATCTCGGACACGCAGGACATGCCCGGCCCGATGGCAACCTCCGTGGAGGACGCAGCTGTGCTCCTCAACGCCATGGCCGGAGACGACCCGGAAGACCCGTCGACAGACGAAATAAAATATCTCAATATGTCCGTCCAGCGTCTCCTCGACTTCTACGGTAATCATCCTTCCGGCAGCCCGAATATCGCGAAGAAACGCAGAATCGATTACGCTGCCGGTTTGTCCATCGACGCGCTGCAGGGCAAACGGATCGGAGCCGTTCCCACCTACGAAACCGGCAATATGCTCACCGCGTTCACGAACGCCCAGGCTGTCCTGCAGGACCGAGGTGCTGTCATGGTACAACTGAAGCCGCTCGTCCCCCACCGAGCGCCCGGCATTCTGATGCACGAGTTCAAACGCGACCTCAACCGATACCTCGCCCGGCTGCCCGCGAATGCGCCGATGAAGACGCTCGACGATATCTTGCGATTCAACCGCGAACATGCCGAGGAGGGCACGATGGATTTCGGGCAGTTGTTATTGGAGGCGTCCAATGCTGTCGACCTCGATGACCCCACGGTCGCCACGGTGCACCGGGTCCACCGCGGGCTCGGTATACAGGGCGCCGGGAGCCTGATCTTTGCTCAGCTCATCAACCTCCGGCTCGACGCCCTCCTTTTCATTGCCGATACCGGATTCCTGTTCGCGGCCCGAGCACTGTATCCGTCGGTCACGGTACCCATCGGATATGATCCCGAGACCCGCCGTCCCTTCGGAATGACCCTGGTAGGAGAGCCCTATAGCGAGGCTTCCCTGCTCGCCTTCGCCTATGCGTACGAACAGGCGGCACAGGAGCGGAGAACGCCGAGCGGGGTGAACCCCGACCTGTATCGACCTGTCGAGCCGACAGCTGTCCCCCGGCAAGCGCCCCATACCTCGGTGGGAGATGAGAGTTCCGATGTATCGCAGACCCCTGCTCCGGACACGCCATCGGACACGGAGTCCCTAGCGACGGCAGTCGAGAATTTCAGCAAATGCCTGGAACAGGTGAGTGAACAGACCGGCAGGACATTCGGTCGACTGCAGATAGAAGAGCTCGATACGCCGATTTCGGAAGCGGCGCAACGCGCCTGCGGCGGAGAATTTTGCACCATCGGTTCGTGGGACCTGCGCGAGCGCGAGCTGCTGCTGATGCCGCCGGGATCAAGCTACCTGATCATGCGAGGTTCCCGCTCCATGGTGTTGTCGCACAGCAAGGACCACCAAGGCCGGCTCGAATACTACGATCCGGCCGATGGAGAATCACAGGTCTACGAGCACGGACTGCGTCCTTACGCCATCCCGTTACCGTTGACCACCAAGGTTGCGGTTCTGTACGACCATGAGGGGGTGATCCAAACGCTACCGGGCCGGGCGATGCTGCCGACATTCGAGTAGCATCCGGCGGCACCCACGGGTCTCCCCCGGGTTCACACAATGCCGGGCGCCCCTCGAAACCACCTGGGCAGTGACCACCGCCCAGAGTAGAGACGACAACGGTCCGTAGAATCCGATGTCGGACACCACTCCACTCGAGACCGAGACTCCGCACCCACGACCCCTTTCGCAAACACACGATGCCAACGATGACGTGTGGTGCCGACGAAGACCGTGCCCACCTGGTGACGGACGGCGCAATACGAGCCCAGGTGATGGTCGCTCACTCCGAAACTACCGTGCCACGGCGCTATGACGGCGCCGTTCCCGGTGGAGTCCCTGCCCTGCCCCGCGTGCCCTGACACCGGCACACAGTGGCCAATACAGGCCGAAATTGGACATTCGTCCAGTTGCAGCTGAAACATGAAATACCCCCTGAACTAAAAACGTCAGGGGGCATTTCGGTGGTCCCAGCTGGGATCGAACCAGCGACCTTCCGCGTGTGAGGCGGACGCTCTCCCGCTGAGCTATGAGACCGGGACGTACCGCTCGGTGGGCTTCGAAGACCTCCGAACGAGTAGGAACCTTAACACGCACCACCCGCTCGCCACCAAATCAGCCGGTTGCCCTTCCCCTGGTGGGCCGGGGATGAACCTTCGGGCACACTCGCGACAGTCGCCGCGGTCCCCGACCTGCCCGCCGAGTCGGCGCAGACCGGAGCCGGCGCCGACGCCGACGGAAATAACAAGTCTGTTATTTACCCGCATCTACCAGGCGATTTGTAGGTTTCGCCGAACGTCGGCTAATGTTCTGTCTCGCACCACGGAGGACGGAAACGGCCACCGGGGATGCAAAATGCGGATGTAGCGCAGCTGGTAGCGCATCACCTTGCCAAGGTGAGGGTCGCGGGTTCGAATCCCGTCATCCGCTCGAGAGGTAGGGCCAGGCGCATAGAATGCCTTCCCCCTTTGCGCGGTGGAGTGGCCGAGTGGTGAGGCAACGGCCTGCAAAGCCGTGCACACGGGTTCGATTCCCGTCTCCACCTCGCGCGATTAGCTCAGCGGGAGAGCGCTTCCCTGACACGGAAGAGGTCACTGGTTCAATCCCAGTATCGCGCACCAGTTCAAAGCACTTCAGAGGCACTTTCCGAACACTTCGGAAAGTGCCTCTACTGCCTTTCGGGGCGGCTATGCCGCGTAGCGGAGTATGCCCGCGATCTGTGTCCCGGCGGGCAGGTCCGCGGCACGGACGGCGAGCACCCGGCCACCGGTGAGCAGAACGCGGCGGCTTATCTCGTCCAGGATGCCGGGCGCGTCGATCGGCTCCTGTTCGGCGAATGTGACCGCGCCGTCGGCGGCTACGGTGCCCGGCACCGACGCGTCGATATCCACGAGCAGGGTGTCGACGGCGCCCGCGGTGGCCGCGCGGGCGAGATCGGAGATATCGGTGGCGGCCCGGCCCTCGCTGCGCCGGCGGTCCAGCAGTTCGATCAGTTCGGACAGTTGCGCGGCGTAGTGGCGGTCCAGCACCGCACGGGAACGTTCGGCCAGTTCTTGGTCGGAGGCGTGCTCCGGGTTGCCGGAGATGCTCTCCGCGAGCAGACCGTCGTAGCTGTTCACCGAGCGGAACAGGGAGTCGATCGGTTCGGTGGCCGCGAGGATGAGCGGTACGTGGCGGCCGGACAGGAAATCGCGGAGCTCGGTATCGACGGCGCGGGCGTACTGACGGACGCGCATCTTGCGACCCTCTTCGCCCTGGACACGACGCTTCGGCGCCCGATCACCCAGGCTCGATTTGCCGGCGTGGGCGGCCGCGCCGGCCGGCAGACCGGGTATCCGCACCGTGTACGCGGGTTTGTCGGCGGTGACCTCCACCAGCCGGACGCTGCCTTCGGCCAGCGCCAGGACGAACGCGACCTGCGGGAAGGTGACCGCGCGGAGCAGGCGTTTGAGGTAGAAACGATCGCCGACCGTGAGGGAGGCGTTCAGTTCGTTGGGCACCCGGAAGGTGCGGATCCGGGTCGGTGTGGCGAGGGCGACCAGGGTGCGCGACTGGTAGCGCCAGAACTCGGCGTCGTCGATGTGGGCGTCGAATTCCTCCTCCAGGGCGGTTCGCGCCGCCGCGTCGGTGACCTGGTCGAGTGCCTGCCGGACCTGATCCCAGAAAGCGATCCGATTGCGGTCCGGATCGGCCACGTCCGATTCGGTGGGGGTGTAGATCGATACACACCAGTCGTCGGTGAGGGTGGCGAGCGCTTCGATCTCGCCGCGAGTCGGAATATCGGTGTGCAGCACGAAATCCTCCACATCGTGGGGTCGGCGCGCCGAATCCGGTGGAACCGGGGATCGCGGCGGCGGGTCGTGGCGGGCTCAGCCGGCGGAGTGCGCGTCGCGCACGTCGGCCGATGGGTCCGGTACTGCTCAGGGCGATTACTCGGCAGACCTCATTAGAGCACAGGAGGACCACGAGCAGCCGGTACGCGACCATCGGCCGGGCGGTCACCGCGACCACAGGGGTTGTCGGCGGACAAGGTTAAGCTGACCCGCACGAACTCGAGCCGACCGGTCCGCCGGGTCCCGACAGGGGGTGTGTGTGCAGACGGAACCAGCCCGCGACGTGATGCCGGACGGTCCGGCCGCCACGGACACCGGGGAATCGTTCCCGGACGATCTCCGTGAGCATCTGTCCTTCGAGCTCGAGGAGTGCGGCCACGCCCTGGCCGAACTGGTGGACGATTACGCGGCCGACCGGGAACGAGCCGCGACGATTCTGCGCCTGCGGCTCGGCATCACCGGGGACCGCCCCGAAACGCTCACCCGTATCGGCGCGCGACTGGATTTCGCGCGGGACCGGGCCCGCCAGCTGCACACCAAGGCGGTCGGCGAACTACTCCGGCACACCGCACGCGCCGGCCGGCTGCCGGTTCCCGAGTACGCCCGGCGCTACCCGGTGGGCACCCGGGATTCGGCCCTGACTCGCGCACTGCTGGCCGAAACCTACGCCACCGATACCGATATCGCGGTCAACGATCTTTCGTATCTCAAATTGCGGCTGGCGGGGCATACCGCGGCCGATGCGAAACGGATCGCGGGTTTCGTCACCCAGCGCATCGTGGGCTGGCGCAAGAAGACCAACCATCTGCTGTCCCGGTTGCGCACCGACGGAGAACCCGCCGGACCGCCGGCACCCTGGCCGGATCGGATCGATTGGCCCAGCGGAACCGCTTCGCCCGCACCACTGCCCACCGGCCCGGCACGGACATTCGATGTGGACGACGACGGTCGCGGCCGGTTCTATCTCGCCAAACCCGGACGTGATATCGGTTTCGACTCCGGGCTCGAGGCCCGGCTGCTCCGTCTGCTCGACGCCGACGACCGGATCCGGAACTTCCAGGAGTATCCCGATGCCGTCGGGTACCGGGTCGACGGCACCGAACAGCTGCACTTCCCGACCGTGGTCGCCGAGCTCACCGACGGCCGCCTGGTACTGATCGACGAACAACCGCTGGGACATATCGGTTTTCATGTGAACCGGAGGAAATCCGCGGCGGCTCGCGCCCGGGCGCACGAGAACGGCTGGGGCTGGTTGCTCTGGACCGGCAGTCGTCTCGGCGAACCGGAGCTGGCGGCCCACCCCGTGCCCACGGGGGTCGAGAAGCGGCTCACCGAAATGCTCGCCGAGGGACCGGTCCGGTTGCCCGCGCTGCGACAGCTGCGGGCGGACAGCGGGTTCGACATCGTGGACCTGATCGCCCTGGTGATCCGCAACGAATGGCGGTGGGATCGGGGCCCGTTCCGGTTGACGGCCGGGTAGCGGTCGCGCCGTCCGGAGCCCTCGCCCCGGCGGGAAGGCTTCACGGCAGCGGCGCGGGACCGGCGCGGAAACCACCGGGCCGTGGCGGCGGAGTACGCGCGGGCGGATCGGGCACGGTGAACGACGAGAGCGTACTGCTCGCGCTGCCGGCCATCAGACGGGTCCGGATCGAGTGTGGGATGTGCGGGAGCAGACGCATCGCCGTTTCGCTGAACCGCAACTGGGCCCGGGAGCGGGGAATACCCCGGCGCAGCACCGCGGGCGCCACCTCGCGACAGCGCCGGGCGTACGCCTCGACCGGGGCCCGGTAGGCGGGAAAGGCCACCGAGTGATCACCATCCGCTTCGGCCAGAGCGCGGGCGAGGAGGTAGGCACCGACGACGGCGAGCGAGGTACCGCCCCCGACCGCCGGCCCGGGTGCGTACCCGGCATCGCCCACCAGCGCCACCCGGCCACGCGACCAGCTGTCCAGCCGGATCCGGGCGATGGAATCGAGATAGAAATCCTCGGCGCGGTCCATCTCGTCGAGCAGCAGCGGTATATCCCAGCCTTCGTCGCGGTATTCCGCGCGCAACAGCCGGCGCTGGGCATCGATGTCACGAGGGTCGAACTCCGGTTCCTCCCCGCGCCGGAACAGGAACACCGCACGAGCCAGACCGGTCTGCCGGACCGGATACATCGCGGCGATCCGGTCCACGGCGTTGTACAGGAGTGTCAGCCCGGTGAGTTCCCGATGGTTCGGGAGGGTGCCCACCGCGAAGTAGCCGCCCAGGTGCTGCCGCCAGTGCCGCTCCGGTCCGAAAACCAGTTCCCGGACTCTGGAATGCATTCCGTCGGCCCCGATGACCAGATCGAACCGAGCGCGATCGCCACTGTCGAACCGCACCGCCACGCCGTCGCCGTGATCGCCGAGTTCGGCGATCGAATCACCGAAGCGGTAGTCGACGCGGCCGGCGGTCGCCGCGTGCAGGATCGCGGCCAGCTCGCCGCGCATGATCTCGAGGTGCCGCCCGTCGGCGAAAGCATCCGAGATATCGCGCAGGTCCACCGTGATGGACCGTTTGCCCGGCCGTTCGAGCCGGAGCGCGGTCGATTCGGTACTCGCCTCCCGCAGCGTCTCGAGCAAACCCATATGACCCATCACCGCCGTCGCCGGGGCGAAGAGATCCACCGCGTGACCGCCCAGGCCCAGCCGCGGGAAAGCGGCGCGCTCGACGACCACCGGCGTGAAACCGAACCGATCGAGCCAATAGGCGAGGACGGGCCCGGCCACGCTCGCACCGGAAATCAGGACGTCCATACGATCCCCTAGTTTGTTTACTTATCGGAAGGTAAGTGAGTTTACTTACCGGGCGGTCAACACGCTAGGGTGACAAGGTGGCGAGACCCCGATCCAGCGAAACCCGCGAGCGCTTACAGGCCGCCGCGCTCGAACTGTTCACCGCGCACGGCATCCGGGAGACCAGCCTGCGCCAGATCGCCGAACGACTCGGACTCACCAAACCCGCGCTGTACTACCACTTCTCCTCACGCGAGGACCTGCTGCGCAGCCTGATACAACCGCTGTTCGACGAGGCCGAGGCCGCGATCGCCGCGGACGAGACCCGCGCCGGGGAGGGAACGGTGGACGCGCGAGAACTACTCGGTCGCTATTTCGATGTGTCCTACCGGCACCGGGCGGTCACCGCGCTGCTGTTGCGCGATATCGCGCCGCTGGCCGAACTCGGATTCCTCGATCGTGTCGTCGACTGGCGCCGTCGGCTCACGACCCTGCTGGTCGGTCCCGACGCCGGACTCGGCGATCGGGCCCGCGCCCTCGTCGCGCTGGGCGGACTCGGCGACTGCCTGGTCCTGCTCGCCGATACGCCGGTGGAAGAACTGCGGACCGCCGCGCTCGACGCGGCGTGCGCCGCCCTGGACAGAGGAAACCCCGCGGCGGACGAGGCGAACCCCGTCCGCTGAGATCCGCCCGGCCGGTACGGAACCGGGCCGGGCGGTCGACGTCAGGGTTTGACCAGCATGGTCGCCGCGATGAAGGTCGCGAGCAACAGCATGACGAAAACCGTGATCAGCTGCCAGTTGTCGATGGTTTTGTGCAGGCGCCGGATGGTGTCCTCCAACGCGCGGTGTACCCGCCGCTCATCGGCGATCCGGCGATCCACCGCCGCCACTTCCTCGGCCTGCGCGCGGGCCCGCTGCGCCGTCCGCTCCATCCGGGCGACGGTCCTGGCGATCTGCCGCTGCTTCTCCCGCACGGCCTGCCTGGCCACGGCCAGCGCGGTGCGTTGCGACATCAGTTCCAGCCGCTGCTGTTCGAGCAGCAGCGCCTGCGTCCTGGTGTGCTTCTCCCAGTCGGTCACGGCCGCCCATCCCTTCCGCACATGATCGCGGTAGCCCCAGGCGACCTCTCCGGCCACCCACTCCCGCAAGAACTCCCGCAATTCGTAGGGTCGCGCGCGCGGCACGACCAGACCGGTGGGGCCGGTTTCCAGCATGCCGCTCACGGCGCGGTACTCACACGAGGGCGGCGCGAGATCGGCGATACCGAGGGCGGGCAACTGGGACACCCAGAAACCGGGCGCGCACAACCACAGCACGTTCGGGCAACCCAGGGCACGCAGCCGGTCGGTATGTTGTTGCGCGAGTTCCTGGGTCAGTGGACCGGTGCGCACCTCGATGGCGAACTGCTCGGCGCCGCGCCGCCACCACACGTCGACGGTGACCGGGCCGCAGCGCCGGTCCACCACCGCCTCGTCCGCGCCGAACGCGAGCAGCCGGCTCGCCAGCCAATACTTGAGTCGCTGTGCGTCCCACTGCGCTTCCACACAGCGCGCGCAGCCGCAGCCGTACCCGGAGGTGGTCTTCTCCGCGGTGTCCGTACTCATCGGGCCGTCGGATATACCCAGTTCGGACAACATCGTCCGACGCCCGCACCGAATATCAGTCCGCCGCTTCGTCTGCATGCGACCACCCATCTAACCCGTCCCACAATGCCGGCCCGACACCACACCGACGTATTCCAGGGTGCTCCACAGAGGCCGGTCGACGCCAGGTTTCTGCCCAGCAGTTACCCAGATGGGACCCACTCGACTCTCACCCCCGGCGGTGTCCCGGTCACCGGATCGGCGGCTGTCAGGACCGAACGCACCAGACTGCGCAACCACGCGTGCGCCGGGTCGGGGGTATTGCGTGGATGCCAGGCCAGCGAAATCGTCACTTCCGGCAGCGGCAACGGGATCTCGAACGCGTACAGGCCCAGTGCGGGCAGGGCCGTGGCCGCCACGACCGCGGGGGCCGGACATACAGCGGCACCGGAACGCACCGCCAGCAACGCCGTTGTCAGATCGGGGACAGTGGCCACGACGCGGCGGGTGCGGCCGTGCAGGGCGAGCCGGTCGTCGATGGGGCCGCGAGCGATACCACGCGCCGACACACTGATATGCGCCGCCGCGGCGTAGGCGGCCACGGTCACCCGCTCGGTGACCAGCGGATGCCCGGGCGCGGCGACACCGATCAACCGGTCCCCGCGTACCCGTTCCACCCGGGTCTGCGGATCGGCCTGCGCGATCACCCCGACCTGTGCGTCGATCCGGCCGTCCCGCAGCGCACTCGCCGAACCGGCCGTCTCGCCGGGCACGAATCGCAAGGTCACTCCCGGCGCCCGGGCGCGGACCTCGGTGAGCAGCCGGGCGGCGAGTTCGGGTAGTACCGCGTCGTCGACGTGCAGCGCGAACTCGCGTACCAGGGCGGTCGGGTCGACCGTATCGGGTGTGGCCAGCAGCGCCCGTCCCTGTTCGACCAGCGCCCCGACCTCGAAACGCAACTCGAGTGCGCGGGGGGTCGGGACGAGCCGACGCCCGGCCCGGACCAGCAACGGATCGTCGTAGACCCGGCGCAACCGCGCCAGCGTACGGCTCACCGCCGGCGGCGAGGTGTTCAGCCGTTCGGCTGCCTGCGTGACGCTGTTGGTCTCCAACAGGGCGTGCAGGGCCACCAGGAGGTTCAGATCCAGATCCGGCACGGCCGGATCAGGTTCGCGAGGATGCGCCGGTGGCCTGTGTCTCGGGTGCGGAGGTCGCCGATTCCGCGCCGGCGGTCGCCGTTCCCGGCGTCTCCGGATCGGTCGCGGACGGCGAACCGGTGGCTCCGGTACCCGACGGCCGCCCGGAACTCTCGGTGGACACCGGTTCGGCCGTCCCGGGAGCCGCGTCGGTCCTCTCGGCGGACACCGGTTCCGTGGTTCCGGGTGCCGGTGCCGGATCGGTTCTCCCAGCGGACACCGGATCCGCGGTCCCGGAAGCCGGACCGGTGGCGGCACCCGACTCCGCGGCACCGGCCGGTGCCGCGTCGGTGACCACCGACTCCGTTTCCGCGGCACCGCTTGCCGGTGCCCGGTCGGCCTGCGCCGGTTCGGCATTCTCCGGATCCGTGGTGGCCGTATCCGGAGCCGTCGCCTGCCCGGCGGCGGGCCCGGGTTCCGCGCCCGTGGGGGCACCTGGGGACGTCCCCGGCCCGGTCACCGGCGGCTCGGAGCTGTCGGCAGCCGCGGCGGCCGCCGCCGCCTGGGCAGCACGCATATCGAGGCGGATCGTGGGGCTGTTGGAGCGGGCGGCGATACCGGCCGCGCGCTTCTCGGCCGCGGCCCGTCGCGCCGCGTCCCGCGCGACGTCCACGGCCGACTGCTGCGGTGCCGCGGGGGGCGTGTTCGCGTGTCCGTTGGAGGGCGACGCCGCGTTCTCCGGAAGGGGTGTGTTCGGTGTCTGCGGTGTGTTCGGTGGCTGTGGGGCGTTCCCCGGCCACCGGGTGTCCACCGGCGCGGGCCGGGGCGGAGGCGCCGGTTGCGGAGATTCTCCGGGGGCCGGCTGCGGACCCGGTCCGGCCGGGCGGGCCGCGGGCATCGCGAGAATCCTGGTCCGCTCGTCGGCGCCGGGGAGCGCCGACTCGGGCAGCTGCACCGTCGGAGATTCGGAGGCCACCGGGTGTCCGGCGGAGGAATCGGGGCGGGCGGCGCCCGTGTGGATCGGTTCGGTCGCGCCGGTCCGCGGTGACGCCGATGGCTGCGGTTGGGGGTGCGGCTCCGACGAGGGCGCGCCGAAGGAGGCCGACCCGAGAGGCTGGACCACGGGGCCCCGTTTCCGGCGGGACACCACCTTGTAGTCGGCGGGCCGGGCCGGCCGCACCCATTGCGCGGTGCGGGCCGCGAGGGGCAACTTCACCCCGAGATCGGCGAGCAGTTCATCGATATCGCGCAGGGCGTAGGGCGTCACCGAGGCACCGTGCGCGTGGTGACCGCCGGTGTACTCGTGCATCCAGCGCAGGCGGGCCTCGATCCGCTCGCTCATCGTCTCCGCGGGCGGGAGGGACAGGCTCCGGGTGAGCAGCGCGGAGGTCCAGTGCGCGCCGACTTCCGCCCCCACCGCGCTCAGCAGCGACGAGTTGTAACCGGCGAAGGTCAGATGCGGTACCTGCAACGGCAGGATCTGGCGGTACAGCCGGAAATTACCGTGATCGTCGGTGAGCTGGCGCTGCACATACGGGGTCAGGAAGGGGACCCGCTGCTGGAAACCGGTGGCGCAGACGACGATATCCGCACGGACCAGCCGGCCGTCGGACAGTTCGGCGTACGGCCCGGCCTGGCCGCCGCCCAACGCGGCGACCTCGGTCCCGCCGCAGACGGTGATCCGGCCGGCCGCGACCTGATCGGCGAAATCATCTGCGGCCAGCCCGAACGCCGCCTCGTGCGCGTGTTCGAACCGCACCGGCGGCACCAGCCCCAGCTCCGCGGCCCGGGACCGCTGGGCCACCAGCGCTTCGACGAGATCGAGGTTGCTCTCCCGGAAGGAACGACCCGGACCGCGCAGCAGACGTTCGAACCGGCCGGGCTCGGGATGCCGGAAATGGGCGGCACCGGTGCGGGTGAGCAGCACCCGTTCGGCGTCCAGCCCGGGGGCCAGCCGGCGCGGCATCTTCCACAGCAGCCGACGCGCCACCACGGTGGTCTCCGCGGCCACCCGGCTGATCTCGGTGGCCAGATCGCAGGCGGCGGCACCGTAGCCGACCACCACGACCGAGCGGTCGCGCACCGCGTCCACATCCAGGAACTGGGTGCTGTGACCCAGTTGCCCTCCGGCACGGCCGAATTCGGTCATCCCCGCGAAATCGGGAAGCTGTGGTTCGCTGAACAAACCGTTGGCGATGACGAGGTGATCGCAGGAGGTGCGGTGCACACCGTCGAGATCGCGGATCTCGAGCAGCCAGCCGCCGTCGACCGGATCGGCCGCGACCACTTCGGTACGCAGCCGGAGACGCTCGGTCAGCCCGAAGGCGCGCACATAGCTCGCCAGGTACTCCTGCATCCGGGCTCCGTCGAGCACCCGCGGATAGTCGGCGGGCATCGGATGGTCGGAGAAGTGGTAGGTGTACTTGCTGCTCTGCGCGCGTAAGCCCGGGTAACGGCGAGTCTCGCTCCACACGCCGCCGATATCGGGGGCTCGGTCGAACACCTCGACCGCGAACCCATCCTCACTCAGGACCTTCGCGCAGACCAGACCCGCGATACCCGCACCGACGATCGCGATGCGGTTCCCGCTCCTCATGGGCGAGAGATTACGTCGGATGTGTCCGGCAGCAAAGCTGAAGGCTCCATTACGCCTATCGCCGCAGGTCGCCGGAGTTCCGCCGGAAGCCCGGACCAGCTGTCCGCGGGGCGGCCCCGCGCCCGCCGGACCAGCGGACACGCCGGGGAACCGCACCGCTGTGGTCTCATGGGAATATGACCACTGTCACCGTGGACCGGGCCGGACTGTGGGACGCCGAGGCGCTCAGCGATGTCGCCGCCGCGACGTTCCCGCTGGCCTGCCCACCGGGTTCGGCCATGGAAGATATCGAGGTGTTCCTGGCGGAGGTGCTCTCCGGTGAACGGTTCGGCGAATACCTGTCCGATCCGGCGCGCACGGTCCTCAAAGCGGTCGCCGACGACGAGATCGTCGGCTACGCCATCCTGCACAGTGGGCCGCCGTCCGATCCGGCCGTGGCGGCTGCGGTGGCACTGGATCCGGTGCTGGAGATCAGCAAGATGTACGTACTGCCGGGCCATCACGGCACCGGGGTGTCGAGCGCGCTCATGCACGCGTCGCTGGATCAGGCCCGTGGCTCCGGTTACGCCGGTGTCTGGCTCGGTGTGAACCAGGAGAATCTGCGAGCGCAACGTTTCTACGCCAAGTACGGCTTCGAGCAGGTGGGTACCCGGAGCTTCACCGTCGGGCGCCAGGTGCATCACGACTACCTGCTGCGACTCGAATTCTGAGCGCCGGCCGCGCCGCGGTCTCAGTCCAGCATGCGCTGTTTCAGGGCGTCGATCTCCGCGGAACTCAGCCCGAGGCCCTCGCGCACATAGCGGTCGAAACCGCCGTAGGTGACCACGACCTGATCGAAGGCGGCGTCCAGCCACTCGCGCTGCACCCCGCCCACCGGATCACCGGCCGCGGCACCGCGGTAGTGATTGGACAGCAGATAGTCCTCGGTGACCGTCGCCCGATCCACACCGAGCACTGTGAGCAGTACCGCGGCGGTCCAGCCGGTCCGGTCCTTACCGGCGGTGCAGTGGAAGAGCACCGCGCCGGCCGCGGGCCCCTGCCCGGACTCGGCGATATCACGCAATACGCCGGCCACCGCCTGGTTCGCGCCCGGGGCGGTGATGAACGCCCGGTACAGGTCGCTACCCCCGGCGAGGGTCGAGACGAGTTCCGGCAGCGGGGCGGCGCCGATCATGTCGTACCAGTTGGCGCGCGCACCCGCGGGAATCCGGTCCGGGCCGAGCGCGCGCTCGTAGACCGTGCGCAGATCGTCGACCTCACGAACCCCGAGCCGGGTCAGTTCCGCCAGATCCGCGGGGGTGAGATTGTTGAGCTGATCGGTGCGGAAGGCGATACCGGCGCGTACCGTGCGCCCGTCCACCGTGCGATAGCCACCGAGATCGCGGGCATTGGGAGCGCCGGCCAGGTGGAGCGAGCGGTCGACGGTGAGCACGTCGGCGGCCGCCGGCGCCGCGGTGACCTGCGCCGCCACCACCGGGCCGAACGCGATCAGGGCACCGGTGAGAACAGCGGCCGGTACGCGCGCCGAACGATGAACCATGAGCGGACTCCCATCGTGCTCGCCGGCACCCCCGCGCGGCGTGCCGGACCCAGCAAACCAACCCCCGAGTCCGGGGGCAACCCGAAAACGGCGCGTCGTGGCACGCCGCGCGGATCCGGGTCCGGCGGCCGGGAACGACCCGGCTACCTCCGGGCCGCGCTCAGGCCGGCACCTCGAACCGGGACAGCGCCAGCAGCCGGGAGATCGCCCGCAGATATTTCTTGCGGTAGCCGCCGTCGAGCATTTCCTGGGAGAAGATCTCGTCGAGTTTCGCTCCCGAGACGGTCACCGGGGTGCCCGCGTCGTAGAGCCGGTCGGCCAGCACCACCAGGCGCAGGGCCACCGCCTGATCGTTGACCGGGTGCACACCGGAGACGAACACCGCCGGCACTCCCTCGATCAGGGCGCCGAATTTCGACGGGTGCAGGGTGCTCAGATGGCGCAGCAGGGCGTCGAACTCGTCCAGCGTCGCGCCGGGGATGGTCGCCGCCCGTTCGGTCAACTGCGCGTCGCTGCTGGGTTCGGGCGCCGGCGGCAGATCCCGGTGCCGGTAGTCGGGGCCGTCCACCCGCACCGTGTCGAAGATCGAGCCGAGTTTCTTGATCTCGCGCAAGAAGTCCTGCGCCGCGAACCGGCCCTCGCCGAGTTGACCGGGCAGGGTGTTGGAAGTGGCCGCGACCGAGACGCCGCTCGCCGAGAGTTCGGTGAGCAGCCGGGAGACCAGCATGGTGTCGCCCGGATCGTCCAGTTCGAATTCGTCGATGCACAGCACGCTGTTCGCCGACAGCCGCTCGACCGCGTTACCGAAACCCAGGGCGCCGACCAGGTTGGTGAGCTCGCCGAAGGTGCCGAACGATTTCGGCGCCGGCGCGCTGTGGAAGATCGAGGCCAGCAGGTGGGTCTTGCCGACACCGAACCCGCCGTCCAGGTACAGGCCCGCGCCCTGGGCCGGCTTCTTCTTCCCGAAGAACGACTTCTTCTGCCCGGCCTTGTGGATACCGGCGACCTTCTCCGCGAAGGAGCGGGCCGAGGCGACCGCCGCGGCCTGGCTGGGCTCGTTCGGATCGGGAATGTAGGTATCGAAACCGACCTCGTCGAACATGGGCGGCGGTACCATTTGGGCGACCAGCTGGTCGGCGGGGACCTCCGGACGGCGGTCGACGAGGCGATCTGGCATGGACGTAGCCTAGTGACGTGGTATGAGCTGTTGGTATGCAGCGTATCCCCGATGCGATCCAGCTCACAGACCTCGACAACGACGCGCTCGCCGATCTGTACGCCTATCCGGGTGACCCGGAAGACAATTGGTTGCGGGTCAATTTCGTTTCCAGTATCGACGGCGCCGTCACCGGGCCCGGCGGCGTATCGGGTGCCCTGGGCACCCCGGCGGACAAACGGGTGTTCCACTTGCTGCGCGAACTGTGCGACGTCGTGCTGGTCGGGGCGGGCACCGTACGCGCGGAGAACTACGGGGGCGCGCAGACCGACCCGGGCCTGCGCCGTGCCCTGTCCGCCCGGGGCATCGGCGGCCACCCCGCGGGCGATCCACCGCCGATCGCGATCGTGACCGCTTCGGCCGCGCTGGATCCGGACCATCGGGTGATCACCACCGCCCGGACCCCGACGCTGATCCTCACCACCGCGGCGGCGCCCGCCCAGCGGGTACGGGCGCTCGCCGACGCCGGTGCCGAGGTGATCGAGATCGGGGACGAGGTGATCGCGCCGCGGGCGGTTCCGGAGGCGCTCGCCGCGCGCGGGTTGCGGCGGGTGCTGTGCGAGGGCGGACCGCAACTGTTCGGCTCGCTGACCGGGGCGGGGGCGGTCGACGAACTCTGCCTGACCACCGCGCCACTGCTGGTCGGCGGGGCGGCGCGCCGGATCTCGGTATCGCACGAGGAATTCGCGATGCGCATGGCCCCGGCGCATGTGCTGCTGGATCCGGACGGCACCGTGCTCACCCGCTGGGTGCGCGCCTGAGAGCCGGGCGCCGGGCGGGTGCGGCGGGGCGCGGGGCGTCCCGCTCAGGCGGATCCGATCCGGACCTGGCAGGGTATAGCGCATGCGCTGGACTCGGGCAGTGGTGCCGGCCTCGGCACTCTTGATCATGATCGCCGGATGCGGGGCCGGACCGTCGGACCGCCCGCACGTCGCCGTCGAACGTCCGCCTGTACCAGGCGATTCCACCACCTCCGCCCAGGTCCCGCCGCCGCCCGCCGCCGAGGTCCCGAAGCAGGACCTCCCGTGGCGCGAATGCACCCGGGAAACGTTCGATCGGACCGGGATGGGCCCGGGACCCGCCGGACTGGTGCTGGAATGCGCGGACTTCTCCACCCCGATCGACAGCGCTGGTTCGGTGCTGGGCAATTTCCGCACCGGCGCTGTACGCGCCCGGCTGCCGCAGACCCCGCCCGACGCCGCGCCCCTGGTGCTGACCTCCGGGGTGGACCATGCCTCCGGCGCCACCCTCGCGGGGCTGGCCAGCGGTCCGGCGAGCGCCCTGCTCGCCGCGCACCCCCTGGTGGCGGTGGACCGCCGCGGTATCGGCACCTCCCAGGCCATCGACTGCCTGCCCGCCGATATCCGGAGCGGTTTGCAGGACAACGCCCAGTTCACCCCGGGCGGTGACGCGGTGACCGGGATGTCCGATCTGTCCCGCAACGGGACCATCTCCTGCCGGGACTTCCTGCAGCCCTACGACGGCACCTTCGACGCCGCGCACGCCGCCGACGATATCGAGCAGCTGCGCCGCGAGTGGAACGTCGACCATATCGCCGTGCTGGGGACCGGCAGCGGTGCGCTGGTGGGGCTGGAGTACGCCCGCAAGTACGGTGACCGGCTGGCCCGGCTCGTCCTCGATTCCCCCACACCGGTGGGCGTGGACACCGTCACCCGGACCGAGACCGCGGTCCAGGGCGCGGAGGCAGCGCTGTCGGCGTTCGCCCAGCAGTGCGCCGGTCTCGCGTGTTCGCTCGGACCCGATCCGCGCGCCGCGGTCACCGCGCTGGTGCAGAAAGCGGCCGACGGGCAGCTGGGCGACATCTCGGCAAACGCGGTGCGCACGGCCGTCACCGGCTTTCTCGGCAGCCCGCGTGCGGACCAGACCGGCCGGGTCGGCGCCCTCGCCGACGCCTTGTCCGCGGCCGGTCGCGGCGACCCGGGCGGTCTGCAGACGCTGATCGATCAGCAGGAGACCGCCACCGCGACCGACGGCCAGTTCGTCAACGGCTGCACCGATATGCCGCAGACCCCGCCCGCGCCCCAGGTCACCGACCTCTCCGGTATCTGGGCCCAGAAGTACCCGGCATTCGGCCGGGCGACCGCGCTGTCGATGCTGGCCTGCTCGGCGTGGCCGGTGACCGAGGCGCCGGCGGCGCTGAAGAAACTCGAGCTGCCGGTGCTGGTGTTCACCGGCGTGGCCGATCCGGTGACCGGCACCGCCCAGGCCTCGGTGACCGGCGCCCTCGGTGCCGCGGGCGCTCGGACCTCGACCATGACCTGGCAGGGATGGGGTCACCCGGTGAGCGCGCATTCCGGATGCGCGCAGACCGCGCTCGTGGAGTATCTGAAGGACGGCCGGCTGCCCGGCGACGGCACCGCCTGCCCCGCCTGACCGGCACCGCACGACAGCGCCTCGAGCACGGCCCGAGGCGGGCCTGACCGGCGCGGCGAGGGTGGGTCCCGGCAACACCACGGCACCGCCCGGTGTACCGTGCCGTGGTGTTCCTTCGACAGCTCGAGCCCCGCACTGCTCGAACAACCGCCGACGTGATCCGGTTCGCGCTCTGGCCGCTGGCGGTCATGACCGTGCTGAACCGGGTGTTCATCAAGGCTGTCAACGGTTTCGTGACCGATGACTACAAGCCGGTCTACCAGGCCTCGCTGGATTTCCTGAATGGGCGCGAGGTCTACACGGCGAATTTCGATTCGGTCGACCCGCACTACCTCTACCCGCCCAGCGGCACCCTGTTGATCGCGCCCATCGCGGTGATCGACTACGAGAAGTCCCGGTGGCTGTTCATCCTGCTCAACGCGGTCGCCATCCTGATCGCCTGGTACCTGCTGCTGCGGCTGTTCAACTACACGCTGCGCTCGATCGCCGCCCCGGTCCTGCTGCTGGCGATGTTCTTGTCCGAGACGGTGATCAACACGCTGGTGTTCACCAATGTCAACGGATGCCTGCTGCTGGCGGAGATGCTGTTCCTGATTCTGCTGTTGCGGCGACGAGATGTCTGGGCAGGTGTGGTGCTCGGCCTGAGTATGGCCGTCAAACCGACCCTGGCGCCGCTGCTGCTGATCGCCGTGGTCCGCAAACAGTGGACGCTGGTCGCCACCGCGGTGGCCGTGCCGATCGCGCTGACCGCCGTCGCCTGGCCGCTGTCGCGGGATCCGGAGCGTTTCTTCACCCGGACCGCGCCATACCTGTTCGAGACCCGTGACTACTTCAACAGCGCTATTCCCGGCAACGCGGAGTACTACGGTCTGCCGCCCTGGCTGACCTGGACCATCCGGCTCACCATGGCGGTCCTGGTCCTGGTCTCGCTGTGGATCCTGTACCGGTACTACCGTGACGACGAGCTGTTCTTCGTCACCACCGCCTCGGGGGTACTGCTCACCGCCTCGTGGCTGCTGGCCTCGCTGGGCCAGATGTACTACTCGATGATGCTGTTCCCCTTCCTCATGTCGGTCGTGCTGCGCAATTCCGTCCTGCGCAACTGGCCGGCCTGGCTGGCGGTGTTCGGTTTCCTGTCCTACGACAAATGGCTGTCGGACCGCTGGCCCGATATCGGCCGCAACCTGGAATACCTGCGGATCACTTTCGGCTGGGGGCTGCTGCTGGTCGTCGTGTTCTGTGTACTCGGCGACCGGTATCTGGCCGCCCGGCGCGCGGGCCGGTTGCCGCGGCTGGACCCGGTGTGGATGGCCGACGCCCCGGATTCCCGGGACACCGGGGCCGACGATTTCGCGGCGCCGGCCCGGCCCGGCCGCCCGCCGGTGCCCACACCGGTGGAACGGGAACCGGCCGGTGCGCGCGTCGGCGAGACGCAGACCGTCCGCGGCTGATGGAGGACGCACCGCCGCACACGTATTAGCGTGGAGGCATGAGTTCCGAAACGGACGCGACCGATACCTCCCTGCCCGCCCCGAAGATCCAGCTCAGCCCGCAGGAGTGGCGGGCCCGGCTGGACCCCGCGGAGTACGCGGTACTCCGCGAAGCCGGGACCGAGCGACCGTTCACCGGCGAATACACCGACACCACCACCGAGGGGGTGTACAGCTGCCGGGCCTGCGGCGCCGAACTCTTCCGGAGCACGGAGAAGTTCGAGTCGCATTGCGGATGGCCGTCCTTCTTCGATCCGGCCGATTCCGACGCGGTCCTGCTGCGCGAGGACAATTCGCTGGGCATGCGCCGCGTCGAAGTGCTGTGCGCGAACTGCCACAGCCACCTCGGACATGTCTTCGAGGGTGAGGGCTATCCCACACCGACAGACAAGCGGTACTGCATCAATTCGATCTCGCTGCGCCTGCAACCCGCGACCGGCACAGCGGAGTGACCCGTCCCGCTGCCCGGCAGCTGGACGGAGGACGACCACCCGGCCGACGCCGCCGGCCACGGGGCCGGCACCGGGTGGCCGCCGGCTCGGTCAGGGCAGTGCGGCGATGAGCTGATCGAGTTCGACCCGCGGCCCGGTGTAGAAGGGGGTCTCCTCCCGGACGTGCATTCGGGCCTCGGTCGCCCGCAGGTCGCGCATCAGATCGACGATCCGGTGCAGTTCCGGCGCCTCGAACGCCAGGATCCACTCGTAGTCGCCCAGCGCGAACGACGCGACGGTGTTGGCACGCACGTCGGGATAGCCGCGTGCCTCCTTGCCGTGGTCGGCGAGCATCTTGCGGCGTTCGTCGTCGGGCAGCAGATACCACTCGTAGGACCGGACGAACGGGTAGACGCAGATGTAGTTCCCGGGTTCCTCACCGGCCAGGAACGCGGGGATATGACTCTTGTTGAACTCCGCGGGCCGGTGCAGCGCCACATTGCTCCACACCGGGGTGCTGGCCCGGCCCAGTTCGGTGGTGCGCCGGAAATCGGCGTAGGCGGCCTGCAGGTCCTCGACCCGCTCGGCGTGGCTCCACACCATGAAATCGGCGTCGGCGCGCATACCGGCCACGTCGTAGACGCCACGCACCACGACGCCGCGATCGGCGAGCCCGTCGAAGAACTCGCGGGCCTCCTTCAGCGCTGTCGCGCGGCCCTCCCCCAGCACTCCGGGCCGCACCTGGTACACGGAGAACATGAGATAGCGGATGGTGGAGTTGAGAGACTGGTAATCGAGTCGCGCCATGGCCCCATCGTGCCACTCGCCGGATCGTCGCGAGGGCGGGGCCGGTCGATCCGGGCCCGGGCCGACCGGTCTCACCACCCCGGATGAGCGCCGGTCAGGCCGGGGCCGCACCGCCGGCGATATGTGTGGCCGCCCGCGTCGCCGCCGCCACACAGGCGGGCACGCCCACCCCGTGCAGATAGGCGCCGGTCACCGCGAGATCGGCGAAACCGGACAGCGCGGACTCGATCTCGGCGACCCGTTCGGTGTGCCCGGGGGCGTACTGGGCGAGGCCACCGGGCCAGCGCTGCACGATCGCGGAGAGCGGGGTGATCGGCACCCCGGTCACGCCGGCGAGGTCGGCGGTGGCGGCATCGATGAGTTCGGCATCGGACAGACCGAGCACCGCGTCGTCACCGAACCGGCCGAACGAGACCCGCACCAGAGCTGTCTCCCGCGCCGCCAGATGCTCCCATTTCCGGCTGGAGAGCGTGAACGCCTTGGCCCGCAGCGACTCCCCCGTCGCGACCAGTACGCCCGAATTCGGCGGCAGCGCGGTGCCCTTCGGCAGTTCCAGCGCGACCAGCGCGGAGGAGGACAGCTCGATTCCCGCGGCCGCGCGCGCCGCCGCGGGCGCGATATCGGTCAGCAACCGGGATGTCACCGGCGCCGGGGTCGCGAGGACGACCGCCTCGAATTCTCCGAGCGGTTCCACCGCCCATCCCCCCGGTATCCGCCGGAGACCGGTCACAGCGGTATCCCGGACCGTGGTGGCCGCCGTCCGGCCGGCCAGCGCGTCCAGCAGCACGCCGTAACCGTCGCGCAGCGCCCCGAACACCGGCGCGCCGGAGGGCGGCGGCAGCGCGGCGGAGACCGCCTCGGTGAGCGAGCCGGCGCCGCGGTCCAGCGCGGCGGCCAGGGTGGGCAGCGCCGCGCGGAGTCCGATGGAGCGGGCGGAACCGGCGTACACGCCGCCGAGCAGCGGATCGACGCTCCGCGCGACGGTCTGCTCCCCGAACCGGTCGGCCACCAGCGAGCAGACATCGATATCGGTACCGGGCCGCCACGTGAGCGGGCGCGCGGGTTCGGCGGCGATACGCCTCACCGTCGCGGCATCGACCAGGCCTTCGACCGACTCGGCAGCGGCGGGGATACCCATCAGCGTGCGCTCCGGTAGCGGGTGGGCCCGCCCCTGCGACCAGATCAGCGGCCGCAGTCCGGCCGGATGTACCAGCTGGTCGGCGATACCCAGTTCGTCCAGCAGCTCGGGAACCTCGGGCCGACGGCCGACGAACGCCTCCGCGCCCAGATCGACCGGTTCGCCCGCGATCTCGCCGGTCCGCAGAACCCCGCCGACCCGGCCCCGGATATCGGCCACCGTGATCGTGACCGATGCCCCCAGCGACCGGCGCAACCGGTAGGCCGCGACCAGCCCGCTGATTCCGCCACCGACCACCGCGATTCTCATCCTCCGACCGTATCCCGCGCCCGCACATCGCGAGACCGCGGCCCGCGCCCCCGGAGCACCCGGCCGTGCCGGAACCTCCGGTGCCGGAGGGGATTCACGACGGTCGCCGCGGCCTCACAGCTCGTGGACCAGCTCCACCAGCGCGGTCAGCACACCCGGGTCGGTCTCGGGCAGCACCCCGTGACCCAGGTTGAAGATATGCCCCGCGGCGCCCAGGGCCAGCGCCGAATCCGCCTCGTCGGCGATCCGGCGTGCCTCGGCCTCGACCACCGGCCAACCCGCGAAGAGCACCGCCGGATCGAGATTGCCCTGCAACGCTTTCCCGGGCCCGACCCGCCGCACCGCCTCGGTGAGCGGCAGCCGCCAGTCGACGCCGACCACATCGGCGCCGGCCTCCCCCATGGCGCCGAGCAGTTCCCCGGTGCCCACCCCGAAATGGATCCGGGGCACCCCGGCCTCGGCGAGCTCGGCGAAGACCCGCTCCGAATGCGGCAGCACATAGCGACGGTAGTCGGCCAGCGAGAGCGCCCCGGCCCACGAATCGAACAGCTGCACCGCGTCCACCCCGGCCTCGAGCTGGGCCCGGAGGAACACGATGGTGATATCGGTGAGCACCCCGAGCAGCGCGTGCCAGGCCGTCGGATCACCGTGCATCATGGCCTTGGTGCGCTCGTGGTTCTTGCTGGGGCCGCCTTCGACCAGATAGGACGCCAGCGTGAACGGCGCACCCGCGAAACCGATGAGCGGGGTCTGTCCGAGCTCCTCGACCAGCAACCGCACCCCGTCGGTGACCGCGCCCACTTCCTCGGGCCGCAGTCGGGGCAGCGCCCGGACATCGGCGGCCGTGCGTACCGGCGTGGTCACCACCGGGCCGACGCCGGCCACGATATCGAGGTCGATTCCGGCGGCCTTGAGCGGAACGACGATATCGGAGAACAGAATCGCCGCGTCGACGCCGTGCCGGCGGATCGGCTGCATGGTGATCTCACACACGAGTTCCGGATCGAAACACGACTCCAACATGCCGATACCTGCCCGGACCTCGCGGTATTCCGGTAGCGACCGGCCCGCCTGGCGCATGAACCACACCGGCCGCCGAGCCGGGGTGGCGCCGGTGGCGGCGGCCAGGAACGGGGCATCGGACAACCGGCGGCGCGTGTATGTGCTCATCACCCGCCATCGTATGCGGCCCCACCGGGCCGGGCGCGCAAGGCCGCACCGCACCGCCGGGACCACCGATCCGCCGTCCTGGGCGGTGGCTGCACCCGCCGTCCGGCCGGGTTGCGCGGTGTTTACCACGATCGGGCCCGCGCACGCAGCAACAACGGTCGCCCGGCGCGCCTCCGCGCGCCCCGGGTGCTACAGGTCTACCGTCATTCCCCGTGACACCGCTCGATATCCGCGACGGCGCACCCGACGACGGGCCCGGCGACGAACCCGCAGCGTTTCGTGCCGCCGTCTCGGCGATGGGCACCGCATCCGTACACCCGCGGATCGAGCTGTCCCCGATCCGGCCGCCGCAGCGTCTCGCCCCGTACTCCTATGCGCTCGGCGCCGAGGTGATCCACGAGGAATCACCCGTGGTACCGATCGATTCCGACGGCGACGCCTTCGGACGGCTCATCCTGTTGCACGACCCCAGCGGGGACGAGGCCTGGCACGGCGTCTTCCGGCTGGTCGCCTATATCCAGGCCGATATCGACGGCGCGCTGGCTGCCGATCCGCTGCTCCCGGAGGTCGCCTGGAGCTGGCTGGTGGACGCCCTGGAATCCCGGGACGGACCGTTCACCGCGCTCGGCGGCACGGTGACCTCCACCAGTTCGGTGCGCTACGGCGATATCGCCGGTCCGCCCCGCGCGCACCAGCTGGAACTACGGGCCTCGTGGACGGCCCGCACCACCGAGATGCGCCCCCATGTGGAAGCGTTCGGGGAAGTCCTGGCCTACGCGGCGGGCCTGCCGCCGGCGGGGATCACCGATCTGCGGCCCACACCGGCCGGCGAGACCGACCGTGGTTGAATATCGGACGTAGCCGCGGCCACGTAGAGTGGCCCTTTATGCCGGTAGTAGAGGAGCCCGAACACCTGTCCGGTGACCACCCGGATGGTGGCACCGGCCTGCCTCCGGCGTCCGATCCGGGCCCATCCGACGAGGTCACCGATCCCGGTCCGGCCGAACCCGCGGCGGAACCGCTGCTGGTCCCGGCCGAGGGCATTCCCCCGGTCTGCCGCACCGCCGAAGCCGTGGCGGCGGCCGCCGCACGTCTCGCCGCCGGCTCCGGACCGCTGGCGGTCGACGCCGAACGCGCCTCGGGTTTCCGGTATTCGTCGCGGGCGTACCTGATCCAGTTGCGGCGGGCCGGGGCGGGCACCGTGCTCATCGACCCGATTCCGGTCGCCGACGCGCTCGCCCCGCTGGCCGAGGCGATCAACGGACTGGAATGGATCCTGCACTCGGCCGACCAGGACCTGCCCGGTCTGGCCGAGCTGGGCCTGCGTCCGGCGGAGCTGTTCGATACCGAACTGGGCGGGCGGCTGGCCGGATTTCCCCGGGTCGGTCTGGCGGCCATGGTCGAGCAGCTGCTCGGCCGGGCGCTGCGCAAAGGCCACGGCGCCGCGGACTGGTCGACCCGGCCTCTTCCGGAAGCCTGGCTCAACTATGCCGCGCTCGACGTGGAACTACTGATCGAACTCCGTGCGGCCGTGGCGGCCGCGCTGGCCGAGCAGGGAAAAGCCGAATGGGCCGCGCAGGAATTCGAACATATCCGATTGCTCGAGCCGGCCGCGCCGAAACCGGACCGCTGGCGACGGACCTCCGGGATCCATACGCTGCGCCGGGCCCGGCAGCTGGCGATCGTGCGCGAACTGTGGACCACCCGCGACACCCTGGCGTGCGGCCGCGATATCGCGCCCTCCCGGCTCCTCCCGGATTCCGCCATCATCGCGGCCGCCAAGGCCGAACCTGCCTCGATCGGGCAGCTGCGGGAGTTACCGGTGTTCGGTGGCCCGCGCCAGCGCCGCTACTCCCGGGAATGGCTGGGCGCGGTGGAACGCGCGCGGGCTCTGGCGGACGAGGACCTACCCAGGATGAGCCAGCCCTATGACGGGCCGCCGCCGGTGAACCGCTGGGAACGTCGCGATCCTGCCGCCGCGGCCCGGCTGGCCCGGGCGCGCGCGGTGATGACCCGGATCTCCGAGCGGGTGGCGGTACCGGTGGAGAACCTGCTGTCGCCCGATCTGGTGCGGCGGCTGTGCTGGGACGGGCTACCCGACTACCGCAGTGGGCCCGAAGCCGCCGGCGAGGTTGCGGCGGCGGTCGACGGCTTCCTGAAGAGTCACGGCGCCCGCCCCTGGCAGCGCGAACTCGCCGCGCGGCCGCTGGCCACCGCCCTGATCGATCAGCCGCCGAGCTGACGACCGCCCGCGCGGCGCCCCCGAGGCCCGGCCGCGCGGCGGCTAGGGTGCGTCCAGCCAGCCGGTGACGCGGCGGGTGATATCGGGTGCGGTGAGACCCAGTTCCTGACGTACCTGCGCGATACTGCCGGGCTCCAGGAATTCCTGCGGGATGCCGATATCGCGAGCGGGCACGTCCAGACCGGCAGCCCGCAACCGGGCCGATACCGCCGCTCCGATCCCCCCGTGCAGGCCGCTGTCCTCGAGGGTCACCACCAGACGGTAGTTCTCGGCCAGTTTGACGACGGTATCGGAGACCGGCAGTACCCAACGCGGGTCGATGACCGTGGTGCTGATGCCGTACGCCTCCAGCAACTCGGCGGCCTGGAGCGCGGCCGGGACCAGGGCGCCGACGGCCACGAACAGCACATCACCGCGCTGGGCCCGCGCCGAGGGCCCCTCCCGATTCGGCAGCCACAGCACATCCACGCCGTCGAGCCGCTCGATCGCCCGGATCTCGGCGCCCACGCTGTCCTTGGGGAACCGCAGCGCGGTCGGCCCGTCGCCGACCGCCAGCGCCTCGGCCAGTTCCTCGGCCAAGGTCGCGGCATCACGTGGGGCAGCAACCCGCATACCGGGCACCATGCCGAGCAGCGACAGATCCCACATGCCGTTGTGGCTCGCGCCGTCGGCACCGGTGATCCCGGCGCGGTCCAGTACCAGGGTGACCGGCTGTTTCAGCAGGGCCACGTCCATCAGCAGCTGGTCGAAGGCCCGGTTCAGGAAGGTCGAGTAGATGGCCACCACCGGATGCAGCCCGCCCAGCGCGAGTCCCGAGGCCGAGGCCAGCGCGTGCTGTTCGGCGATACCGACATCGAAGAGCCGTTCCGGGAAACGTTCACCGAACGCGGCCAGCCCGGTGGGCCCGGGCATGGCGGCGGTGATCGCGACGATGTCGTCGCGCCGTTCGGCGTGGGCGATGAGTTCCCTCGAGAACACCGAGGTCCAGCTGACCGCGGTCCCACTGCTCACGGATTCCCCGGTGAGCGGATCGATGGGACCGCAAGCGTGCATCTGATCGGCCACATGATTTTCGGCCGGTTCGTAACCGTGCCCCTTCTGGGTGACCGCGTGCACCACCACCGGGCCGCCGAAATCCTTGGCGTGCCGCAATGCCGACTCGAGCGCGACGAGATCGTGGCCGTCCACCGGGCCGACGTATTTGAGACCCAGATCGCTGAACAGCTCCTGCGGGCTCACCGCGTCCTTGATCCCGGCCTTCACCGCGTGCACCATCGAATACGCGGAATCTCCCACGCCCGGAATGCTTTTCAGGAACCGACGGCCCGTGTCGAGCATATGCTCGTACACCGGCTGGGTGCGCAGCGCGGTGAGCCGGTCGGCGAGCCCGCCGATGGTGGGGGCGTAGGAGCGGCCGTTGTCGTTGACGACGATCACCACGGGGCGGTCCTCGGCCGCGGCGATATTGTTCAGCGCCTCCCAGCACATACCACCGGTCAAGGCCCCGTCACCGACGACCGCCACGACGTGGCGGTCCTGGCCGGTGAGCGCGAACGCCTTGGCCAGGCCGTCGGCATAGGACAGCGACGCCGAGGCGTGCGAGGACTCCACCCAGTCGTGTTCGCTCTCCGCGCGGCTGGGATACCCCGACAACCCGTCCTTGCGGCGCAGGGTGTCGAAGCGATCCTTGCGGCCGGTCACGATCTTGTGCACGTAGGCCTGGTGGCCGGTGTCGAAGATCAACGGATCGGCGGGCGAATCGAATACCCGGTGCAGGGCGAGGGTGAGTTCCACCACGCCGAGGTTGGGCCCCAGGTGCCCGCCGGTGACGGCGACCTTCTGCACCAGGAATTCACGGATCTCGGCCGCCAGCTCCCGCAGTTGCGATGCCGAGAGCCGACGCACGTCTTCGGGCGTATCGACCCGGGAAAGCACTCCCACCTGATTCGCTCCCTCCGGATAGCGCAGTTGATCCGACCAGTCTAGGAGCCGCGGCCGACTGCACCACCCGGGCGGCGAGCCGAACACCGGGCCGGAACCGCGGTCCGGCGTATCGGTCCAGCCTAAGGTGAATGACGGGTGCCGCGCGAACCGCGTCCGGCCGCGGGCCCCGGTACAGCGGCGCACCGTCGAGCGCCGGACACCGACCGCGAGGAGATCGGATGACCCAGCCGCAGGCGGGGACGCTGACCGTATTCGGCTACGGCAGCGTCCGCGCCGCCCCCGATCTGATCGTGCTCACGATCGGCGTCGAATGTCGCGCGAGCACCGTCGGCCTGGCCTACGATCGGGCGGGGCGGAGTGTGACGGCGCTGACGGCCGCGTTGCGCGAAGACGGTGTCCCCGGCGCCGACATCGCCACCGGCATGCTGTCGGTGCGCTCGGATACGGCCTGGCAGGACGGTACTTCGCGGGTCATCGGCTATATCGCGACCAGCACGCTCACGGTCACGCTCGCCGCCGCGGCCGACCCCGCGCGGCCGGCCCCGTCGGAGGTGGTGGCCCATGCCGTGGCGGCCGGCGGCGACGACGCGCGCCTGGGTGGACTGCGGCACACCTTCGCCGACCGGGAACGCCTGCTGACACGCGCCCGCGACGCCGCCTGGGACAACGCTCTGGACAAGGCGCGGCAGTACGCCCGCCGCGCCGCTCGCGAACTGGGTCCCGTGCTCGAGATCACCGAGCACACCGCCGCGCCGCCGCCGGCACAGCCCGCCGAACCCGGCGGGATCCGGATGGTCGCCGCGTCCGCGCCGGCGCCGGTGCCCATCGAATCCGGGGAGACCGAGATCACCGCGACACTGCGGGCCACCTGGCAGTTGAAGTAGGGCCACGCGGCACCGCGCGGGCGTAATCAGCGCTCCAGGAGCGCAAGGCATTCCACGTGATGGGTGGCCGGAAACGCGTCGAAGGCGCGCAGTGCGGTCAGTCCGTAGCCGGCGTCCAGGTAGAGGCGCAGGTCCCGGGCGAACGCCGCCGGGTCACAGCCGATGTGCACGATCCGGTCCGGCGCCGCGGCGGCCACCGCGCGGACCACGGGTTTGCCCGCCCCGGCCCGCGGCGGATCGAGTACCACCACCCGCGGGCGTGGGTGGTGGTGTCCGGCCGCCCACTGCTCGACCCGTCCGGTGCGTAATTCCAGCCAGGGTAGATCGCCCAGTGCGGCATTGCCGTCGGCCACCGCGGCCGGTGCGGATTCCAGCGCCCGCACGGTGCCGCCCGGCCCGACCTGTTCGGCCAGCCGCGCCGCGAACACTCCCGCGCCGCTGTAGAGGTCCCAGGCGGTGGCACCCACCCCCGGGTCGGCCCAGTCGGCGACGATATCCGAATAGCATTGCGCGGCACCGCGATGTGCCTGCCAGAATCCGGCCGCCGACACCTCCCAGCGTCGGCCGGCCACGTACTGGACGGCCCGGCCGCTGCCCTCGACCACCCATTCGTCGCGGTCGGTGTGGGCGGCGGCGCGCCGGGCCGCGGTGCGCCGCCGTTGCGCGCTCGGCGTCTCCGCCCCCGCGGCCCGGCCCGAGCCGGCCCGCGGCCCGCGGGCACCTCCGGTACGCCGGTCGGCCCGGCCCCCGGGGCCGGAACGGCCGCCGTGCCGTTCACCGCCGCGCCGGTCGGCGTCCGGCACCGGCGGGGCGATCTCGACGATATGACGGGCCCCGGTGTCGTCGACCGCGATCACCAGCTCCGCACCGGGCATCCAGCGCCGCCGGTCGATATCGTCCAGGGCGCCGGGCACGGGTTGCGGACAGCGGAGGTCGGTCAGCACACCGGTGCTGCGGTAGCGGTGCACCCCGGCCCGGCCCGCCGGATCCACCGCGAGCCGGATCCGGGTGCGCCAGCCACCGGTGTGATCGCCGGACCCGGTGATGGGTTCCACCTCGACCGCGCGCTCGATACCGGTGATGCGACGCAGTTGTTCGGCCACCACGGCCGCTTTCAGCTGCCGCTGCGCCGCCGCGGTGGCAAAGGAGAAATCGCAGCATCCGGCCCCACCCGGGCCCGATACCGGGCAGGTCGCGGGGATCCGGTCCGGCGACGCCTCGACGATCTCCACGGCGTCGGCACGGCAGAACGCGCCGCCGCGGTCCTCGGTGACCCGGGCGCGGACGAGCTCGCCCGGCAGACCGTGCCGGACGAACACCACCCGGCCCTCGTGGCGCGCCACACAGAACCCGCCGTGACCGGGCGGCCCGAGTCGTACCGACAGCACCCGGTCGCGCCACGAACTCATCGGACCTCACCCATTGTCGCCGTAACCGCGCCGTACCGCGCCCGGCGCCGCAGGCTCACCCGCCGCACGGGCGCGCGCCGAGGAGCTCAGCTGCCACGGCACGCTGGTCACCATCACGCCCGGTTCGAACAGCAACCGGCCCTTCAGCCGCAGCGCGCTCTGGTTGTGCAGTACCTGCTCCCACCAGTGCCCGACGACGTATTCGGGGATGAAGACGGTCACCACATCGCGCGGCGCGTCCTTGCGTACCCGCTTCACATACTCGAGCACCGGTTTGGTGATTTCGCGGTAGGGCGATTCGATCACCTTCAACGGGACCGGGTTGTCGCTCCGCTCCCAGTCCCGCACCAGGGCCCGGGTATCGTCCTCGTCGACGTTCACGGTGATCGCCTCGAGGGTATCCGGCCGCCCGGCCCGCGCGTAGGCCAGTGCGCGGCGGGTCGGCAGGTGCAGTTTCGACACCAGGACGATCGAATGGGTCCGGCTCGGCAACACCCCGTCCCAATCGTGTTCTTCCAGTTCCCGGGCCACCGAGTTGTAGTGGTGGTGGATCATCTTCATGATCACGAAGATCACCGCCATGGTCACGATGGCGATCCAGGCGCCGGCGAAGAACTTCGTCACCAACACGATCACCAGGACCGCCCCGGTGGCCACCAGGCCGAGCGCGTTGATGGCCCGGGAGCGCATCATCCGGCGTCGTTCGGCCGGGTCGGTCTCCCGGCTCAGCAACCGGCTCCAGTGGCGCAGCATGCCGGTCTGGCTGAGTGTGAACGAGACGAACACACCGATGATGTAGAGCTGGATCAGCCGGGTGACCTCCGCGTCGAAAGCCACCACGAACGCGATCGCGCCGATCGCCAGGAACAGGATCCCGTTGCTGAAGGCCAGCCGGTCACCACGGGTGTGCAGCTGGCGGGGCAGAAAGCGCGCCTGGGCCAGGACCGAACCGAGCACCGGGAATCCGTTGAACGCGGTATTGGCGGCCAGCACCAGGATCACCGCGGTCACCACGGCCACGAAGTAGAACCCGGGCGTGAAACCGCTGAACACCGCATGCGCGATCTGCGCGATCAATGTCTTCTGCTGGTAGCCCTCGGGCGCGCCGACGAGCTGTTCGGGGTGTTCGGCGAACACCACGTGCGCCTGGCGCGCGAGCACGATCATGCCGAGCAGCAACACGATGGCGATCGCGCCCAGCATCAGCAGGGTCGTCGCGGCATTGCGCGATTTCGGTTTGCGGAAGGCCGGCACACCGTTGCTGATCGCCTCGACACCGGTGAGCGCCGCACAACCCGAGGAGAAGGCGCGGGCGAGCAGGAAGAGCAGGCCCAGGCCGGCCAGATGTTCCTCTTCGGCCCGCAACTCGAAACCCGACGATTCGGCGCGCACGTCGTCGCCCAGGAGGAAGATCCGGATCAGTCCCCAGGCGAGCATGGTGAACATACCGAACAGGAAGGCATAGGACAGCAGTGCGAACAACCGGCCGGACTCCCGCACCCCGCGCAGGTTCATCGCGGTGATCAGCACGATGGCGGCCACCGCGAAGAGCACCTTGTGGGTCGCGACGAACGGGATCGCCGAGCCGATGGTGGACGCGGCCGAGGAAATCGAGACCGCGACGGTGAGCACATAGTCCACCAGCAGCGCGCTGCCCACCGTCAGACCGGCCGTGGGGCCCAGGTTCGTGGTGACCACCTCGAAGTCACCGCCGCCGGACGGGTAGGCGTGCACGTTCTGGCGGTAGCTGGTGACCACGATGACCAGCACCACCGCGACGGCGAATCCGAGCCACGGGGCGTAGGCGTAACCGGCCAGTCCGGACACCGACAGCACGAGAAAGATCTCCTCGGGCGCGTAGGCGACCGAGGACATCGCATCCGAGGCGAACACCGGCAGCGCGATTCGTTTCGGCAGCAGGGTGTGGCCCAGGGAGTCACTACGGAATGGCCGCCCCAACACCAGACGCTTGGTGGCGGTCGTCAACTTCGACACTGGACGGAGCATAAGCCCCCACGTCCCGCCGCGCTGCGAGGCATCACCACTCGGCGGTGTTTGGCGACCCCTCGCGGGGGGAACGTGGCTGGAGGCGAGAACCAGCGAGTACGGTTCGTTTTCGCGGCAGCCACACGGCTGTTCCACTTGCCACAGGGCAGACCGAGTCAGGAGCGAGGTTCACGGTGTACGTGGTGATCATGGGATGCGGCCGGGTGGGGGCGTCGCTGGCCCGCGCCCTGGTCCGGATAGGTCACGAAGTCGCCGTGATCGACCGCAATCCGGACGCGTTCCGGCGGCTCGGCCCGGATTTCCCCGGTACGCAGGTCGTGGGTGTCGGGTTCGACCGCGATGTCCTGCGCCGGGCGGGTATCGAACAGGCCGGCGCCTTCGCGGCCGTGTCTTCGGGCGACAACTCCAACATCATCTCCGCGCGGGTGGCGCGGGAGATGTTCGGTATCGACCGGGTGGTGGCCCGGATCTACGACGCCAAACGTGCCGCCGTGTACGAACGGCTCGGTATCCCGACCATCGCCACGGTGCCCTGGACAACCGACCGGTTCCTGCACACACTGATCGGTGACGCGGGCACCACCACCTGGCGCGACCCCACCGGGACCGTCGCCGTCGCCCAGCTGATCCTGCACGAGGACTGGTACGGGCGCACGGTCAGCGAACTGGAGGACGCCACCGGCGCCCGGGTCGCGTTCGTCATCCGGTTCGGGCAGGGCATCCTGCCGGACGCCAAAACCGTCGTCCAGGCCGACGACATCGTGTACGTGGCCGCCACCTCCGGCTCCGCCGGGGAGGCCGTCGCGCTGGCCGCGAAACCTCCAGCTAGCAAGGACTGATCATGAAAGTGGCCATTGCCGGAGCCGGGGCCGTCGGCCGCTCCATCGCCCGCGAACTACTCCGGGCGGGACACAGTGTCATGCTGCTCGAACGCCAGCTCGACCATATCGACCGCGATTCGGTCCCCGAGGCGATCTGGGTCCATGCCGACGCCTGCGAACTGCAATTGCTCGAGGACGCCGGGCTGGAGGGCTACGAGGTCGTCATCGCCGCCACCGGCGACGACAAGGCCAACCTGGTGCACAGCCTGCTGGCCAAAACCGAATTCGGGGTACGCCGGGTGGTCGCGCGGGTCAACGATCCGCGCAACGAATGGCTCTTCGACGGCTCCTGGGGAGTCGATGTGGCCGTCTCCACCCCGCGCCTGCTGGCCTCCCTGGTCGAGGAAGCGGTATCGGTCGGCGATCTGGTCCGCCTGATGACCTTGCGGCAGGGGCAGGCCAATCTGGTCGAACTCACCCTGCCGCCGGATACCACGCTGGCCGGGAAGCCGGTGCGCAATCTGACCCTGCCGCGGGATTCCGCGCTGGTCACCATTCTGCGCGGCGGACGGGTCATCGTGCCGCAGCCCGACGATCCGTTCGAGGGCGACGACGAACTGCTGTTCGTCGTCTCCGCGGCCGCCGAGGAGGAACTCCGGGCGGTGCTCGCACCGCACGGTATGGAACCACCGCCCGGCGCCACCACCGGCCTGACGCCCGCGCAGGAGGCCGAATACTGACCACCCGACAGCACTCGGCCCGCGGCCGCGCCTCAGGCCGCGACGGGCTGCGCCGCCCGCGCGCGCAGCTTGTTCAACGCCCGGTACTGCATGACCCGGATCACCCCGGGGCTGGTGCCGATCGCGGCCGCGGTCTCGGCCGCACTCCAGCCCAGCACGATCCGCATCACCAGTACCTCCCGGTGCACGGGGTTGAGCTGCTGCATCAGTTCGCGGGCCAGGGAGCCGCGTTCGGCGGCCAGCGCCCACTCCTCCGGGCCGGCCGCGGTGGATACCGCTTCGGGGACCTCGGCCATCGGATAGGCCGGATGGACCTGGGCGCCGCGGAACGCGTCGGACACCTTGTTCGCCGCGATGCCGTACACGAAGGCGAGGAACGACTTCCCCTGGTCCCGATAGCGGCCGAGGGCTTGGACGGTGGCCATCAGCACCTCCTGCGCCACATCGTCGGCGGTAACGTGCAGATGAGCGGCGGTGCCCAGGCGGGTCCGGCAGTAGCGCTGGACCAGGGGCTGGATCAGGCGCAGGATTTCGGCCACCGCGGCGCGGTCGCCGCCGGCCGCCGCCGGGACGAGAACCTCCAGTTCGGCGGATACCCGGCGGCTCCGGGACCGCACCGGATGTTCGGACCCCCGCTCGGGGCGGGTGATCGGGTGCTGCTCGGTTCGCATTCGCCAGTCCTCTCGGGGAGATCGTCTTCGGTAACGATCGTCCGATGAACGGCGCACGCGGGATAGACACCAAAGGGTGGGTCCTCGTCCACCCTTTCGGATGATGCCGTCCCGGCCCTTCGGGTGATGCGGCGGCGCGTGCGCGTCAGGCCGGGTCGGCCGAATGCCGTCCGGAGCCGGCGGGCAGATGCCCGGCGCGGCGCACCGCCCAGACCGTCACCACCAGCGCGACGGCGGTGAGCGGCCAGCCCATCCCGATCCGCGCGGCGGCGAGCCAGCCCGTACTGTCCGTGTCGTAGAGGTGATTCTGGACCAGGTAGCGGGCCCCGAAGACGAGCACCCAGGCCACGGTCGCCAGATCGTAGAGGCGGACCACCCGCGGATCCGCGCGCCAGTCGCCGCCGTGGCCGTTGAGTACCCCCCACACCACCCCGACCAGGGGCCGCCGGAGGAGTATCGAGATCAGGAACGCGGCACCGTAGATCAGGCTGGTGTAGATCCCGAAGAGGAAGAAACCCTTGGCCTCGCCGACCCGCCAGGCGATCAGCGCGCAGATACCGACGCCCACGAAACCGGAGATGGCGGGCTGGATCGGCTCGCGGCGCACGAGCCGCCAGACCAGGATCGCCGCGGCCACCCCGAGCGCGGCCCAGATCGCCGCGGTGAGCCCGAACAGAGTGTTCACCGGAACGAACACCAGCACCGGCAGCGTCGAGTAGATCAGGCCACCGAAGCCGCCCAGCTGTTCCAGCAAGGTCTGCTTGTCCGGCTCCTCAGGTGTGTCGTCGGCGGAACCGGCCCGGGCGGCGGGTGCGGATTCCGGGGTGGTCGCGGCCCGAGGCAGCGGTCTGGTGGCGTACTCGTCGCTCGATGGCATACGTCAGCTGTTTCCGCGCAATTCGTAGTAGGGGTTGTACATCACCTTGCGGCCTTCGCGTTCTCCCACCCGGCCGCGCACCATGATGCGCCGTCCCGATTCGATACCGGGGATCCGGCGTCGCCCGATCCACACCAGGGTGATGGCATCGGTACCGTCGAAGAACTCCGCCTGCATACTCGCGCCCGAGGCCTGCGGACAGGAGTCGACACTGCGCAAACGGCCCAGCATCGTCGCCTCCTCACCGCGCCGGCACTCCGAGACCCGGCAGGCGCCCGAGGCGTCCGCCGTCTCCGCCAGCTCCTCGGCGTCGAGCTGATCGATATCCTCGGTCAATCTGCGGCCGAGCTTGCGAAAATATCCGGTCGCGGACTTGGCGCCCGCTTTTCTTCCTGCCGCGGAAGACATCGCCTGCTCTCCTGTGCGCGGATGATATGGGTCGCACGTCATCCGATTTCCGTACTCCGGCCCGGCTGTGGCCGTACCCGCCACTGTAGATGGGTACCGGCGGCACCGCTACGCTCGGTCCGGTGTTCGATTCCCCACGTCCGGCCGTTGTCGTCGCCCTGCCCGGAACAGGTTCCGACGCGCACTTCGCCCGCCGCGCGTTCGGCCCCGCATCCGCCGCCGCGGGAATCGATTTCCTCCCCGTGGAGCCCGACCCGGCCGCGGTGATCGAGAGCTACCGCACCGCCCTGGACGACGCCGCGACCCGCGGCCCGGTGCTGGCGGCGGGTATCTCGCTCGGGGCCGCCGTCGCGGTCGAATGGGCCGCGGCGCGGGAGCCGGGCGAGGTCGCCGGGGTGGTGGCGGCACTGCCCGCGTGGACCGGCCCGGATACCGCGCACTGCCCCGCCACGCACAGCGCGGCCGCCACCGCGGCCCGATTGCGGGCCGAGGGTCTGGACGCCGTACTCGCCGCGATGCGGGCGAGCAGCCCCGGCTGGCTCGCCGACGCACTCACCCGGTCGTGGCGCACCCAGTGGCCGGGGCTGCCGGCAGCACTCGAGGAAGCGGCGCAGTACAAATGGCCGGAACCCGCCCTGCTGGACGCGCTGCGCGTTCCGCTGACGGTGATCGCGGCGTCGGACGATCCGGTGCATCCGGTGGCCGTAGGGCGGGAATGGGCCCGCCGGGCACCCCGGTCGTCGCTCACCGAGGTCACGCTGGACGAATTCGGCGCCGATCCCGCCCTGCTGGGACGGCTGGCGCTGCGTCATCTCATCTGACAACCGGCGATCCGGCCGGCGACCGACCTACGACACGAGCCCGGACACCGGTTGAACGAGCACCTGTGCCCGCCGCACGACCCCGCGGCGGCCGGAGCGACCCACCGCGCCCGGGCGGGCCACGGTCTCCGCCGCCGGCCTCCTCCCGCCCCCGGGCCGGCCACTTCCGTACCCGGCCCCCTACCCGCCACCCGACCCACCCGGGCGGCGGGACCGCGCCGTCGCTCAGTTGCGTCCGAGCTGTTGCATCGCCGACCCTTCGGCACCCCGCCGCGGCTGCTGCGGCTGCTGGGGCGGCAGCACCGCGGGCGTCGGCGAGGGCCGGGCCGCCGGCGGCGGGGTCGCGACCTGCTGTTGGGCCTGCTGTTGCTGCTGATGGGCGGCGGTGAGCTGTTCGGCGAGCTGCTGGGGCAGGACCACCGGCAGCGGTTCACGGACCGGCAGCGCGTCGGTGCCGCGCCGGATGATCGTTTCGCTGAGCACGGTGCGCGCCGCCACGACCAGCGGACCGCCCGCCACGGCGGAGCCCGAGGGTCCCGCCGCCACCAGCCGGATCATCCACCGGTACCCGTCCACCCCGATGAAGCGCAGATCGGCGCCTTCGGTGACGGCCACCAGTTCCCGGCCCCACGGGCCTTTCTCCACCGAGACCCGGGCCCCGTCCTTGCGCAGCGATTCCGCGAGATCGGCGGCCACGGTGCGCCACTGTCCCTTGGATTTCGGCGCGGCGTAGGCCGCGACGGTGATTCGCCCGTGTTCGGTGGCCAGATGTACCGCCTGCGGGGTGCCCTGCGGGGTCATCTCGACCTGCAGCTGCCCACCCGGCGGCACCGGCAGGATCACCGAGCCGAGGTCGAGCCGGGTATCGGCGAAGTTTTCCAGCACCTCGGCGACATCGTCGTAGTCGTACGGGCCGCGCCGCTGGGGCTCGGTATCGGGGTCGTCGATCGCGGCGTCGTAGGCGTCGCTGTAGGCGGCACCGCCGTACCCGTCGTCATAGCTCTCGTCGTAGTCGGCGCGGTGGTATCCGCCGTCCTCGTAGTTCTCGTAGTCGCCGGTCGCGTACTCACCCGTGGTGTATTCACCGGTGTCGTGCTCGTCGCCGGATCTGCGTCCGCCGGATTTCCGTCGTCCGAACATGTCAGGCCTCCTTGCCGTCGGCGGCGTCCGCCCCGCCCGGCGTCAAACTCGCGTGTCCCCCGCTGGATCCGTGACCACCCACACCGCGCGCGGACTCGTCGAGCCGGTCCACCGCCACGAACTCCACCAGTTCCACCCGCTGCACCAGCAGCTGGGCGATCCGGTCACCGCGGCGCAATTCGATGGGCGTGCGTGGATCGTGGTTGATCAGGCAGACCTTGATCTCACCCCGGTACCCGGCGTCGATGGTCCCCGGCGTGTTCACCACGGATAGGCCGGCCTTGGCCGCCAGCCCGGAGCGGGGATGGATCAGGCCCACGGTGCCCACCGGCAGCGCGACAGCGATACCGGTGCCGACCAGTACCCGCTCCCCCGGCTCCAGGACGACATCCTCGGCGGTGCACAGATCCACGCCCGCGTCGCCTTCGTGGGCGCGCGTCGGCATGGGAATCCCGGGGTCCAGCCGCAGCAGCGGTATCGGTGAGAGTGCGTTCACGTCCGACCAGCCTACGCGCAGGCCCGGCGCCGGTGTCGCTTAGTGTTGAGTCGTGTCCGACCAGCCTCGACCCACCGAAACCGAGCGTCCCGCGCGACCGGAACCGACCGCCTATCGCGAGCGCCTCTGGGTGCCGCTGTGGTGGTGGCCGGTGGGCTTCGCCCTCGCCGGTCTGCTCGCCGCGGAGATCCATATGGGAGCGCCCGGTCTCCGGGCCTGGCTGCCGTATGTCCTGCTGTTCCCGGTGCCCGTCTGGGTGCTGTTGTGGATGAGCCGGCATCGCCTCGAAGTCACCCCGGACGCGGCGGGCACCCCCGAACTGCGAGTGGACCGGGCCCATCTGCCGGTATCGTTCGTCGCCCGGGCGACCGTGGTGCCCACGAGCGCCAAGAGCGCGGCGCTGGGCCGTCAGCTCGATCCCGCGGCCTATGTCCAGCACCGTCCGTGGATCGGCAGCATGGTCCTGCTGGTGCTCGACGACCCGGACGACCCGACGCCCTATTGGCTGGTCAGCACGCGTCGGCCCACAGCGGTCCTGGCCGCGCTCGGCCTGCCGAGCGCGGGATGACCTCACCTACCGCTCAGGCCGCGCAATCCATGCAGATCATCTGACCGCCCGCCTCACTGGCGAGGCGGCTGCGGTGATGTACCAGGAAACAGCTCGAACAGGTGAACTCGTCGGCCTGTTTCGGGATCACCCGGACCGTCAGCACTTCCTCGGACAGGTCCGCGCCGGGGAGCTCGAACGACTCCGCGGTATCGGATTCGTCGACATCCACGACGGCGGACTGGGCCTCGTTGCGACGAGCCTTCAGCTCCTCCAGCGAATCCTCCGACACCTCGTCGGACTCCGTACGCCTCGGTGCGTCATAGTCGGTTGCCATGTCGTCTTCCCCTCGTCCTTACTCCGTATATCCGGATCGGCGCACGCCGCCTGTCGACCGCGCCCGCCGCCCCGCCGGTGGTGCACTTCACACCCGCACCGGTCCTCTATCAGCGCGAATCCAGTGGACTCACCTCCGATAGCGTCCGGACAACGCATGAGTTGCCCTGCTTGTTCCCGCGACCGAACGCCGATTTACTCATAGTTATTTCGGTCTGGGCGGCCAGACAATAGCGGACCATGCGGAAAATGTCGCAATCGAAACCCGGCCGTGTCGAAACCGCCGGGCAATCGATATGCCGCCCCGAGCGTGCCGTGACCGCCCCCGGTAACGCGCCCGGAGCGGCCTGGGCAATGCGCGGCGCGCGGGCCGGGGTACGTACAGTATCGACGTGGTTTCACTGATCACCGAAGGCAGTCCGACGGATGCCAAAGGCCGCCCCTATCCGCGTCGACGGCCGCGGCCGTGGCTGATCCTCGTCGTCGTTCTGTTGGTTGTTTGCGCAGGTCTCTGGATCAAGGCTCTGACCACCAACGATGACGACCACACGCCGATGGCGTGCAATTCGCCGACCCCGGCCACCGACCCCAAGGCGGCCCCGCAGCCGCTGCCCGGTCAGCGGGTCGGGACGAGCCGCCTCGAGGATGTGGAGCCCGCACCGATGGCGGGTACCCAGGTGCGTGTCCTCAACGCCAACGGACAGCGCGGTCAGGCCGCGCACGTCGCGGCCCAGCTCGGTGATCTCGGTTTCGGCAGCCCGCCCGGGGATCCATACGGTAACGATCCGGTATACGCCAACGGTGACCTGGAATGCACCGGCCAGATCCGGTTCGGCGAGAACGGCCGTCCGGTCGCGGCCGCCGTGCAGCTGGCCGTCCCGTGCGCCGAGCTGGTCGAGGACAAACGCACCGACAAATCCGTCGACCTCGTGCTCGGCTCGCTGTTCGGCGGCGATCTGCAGCCCAACAACGACGCCGAGGAAGTACTCCGGTCGCTGAAGAACCCGGTGAGCGGGGAGAGCCCCGCGATCGACCCGGATATGCTCGCGGCCGCGCGAACCGCCCGCTGCTGACCCCGCCGAGACGAGGTCAGGTCTCCGGGATCGGCGCGGCGACACCCAGGCGGTCCAGCAGCGCGAAGAGTTCGTCGGCGATACCGGGCGCCGCGGCCACCACGAGTGCCCCCGCGGCGCCGGTCGTCGGCAGCGGGGGCAGCCGCAGCATCGCACCGGCCTCGGCCGCGATCAGCGCGCCGGCCGCCCAGTCCCACGGATTGAGTCCGTGCTCGTAGTGGGCGTCCACCCGCCCCTCGGCGACCATGCACAGATCCAGCGCGGCCGCGCCGATCCGGCGGATATCGCGCACATGCGGCAGCAGCTCGGCGATACACGCCGCCTGCCGGGTCCGCCGCGGAACCCCGTAGGCGAATCCGGTCGCGACCAGCGCGAGCCGCGCGGACCGCACCGGGTTGCACCGCAGCGGCGTATCGCGGCCGTCCGGGCCGATGCGCAGTGCCCCGAGTCCAGTGGCCGCGGTGTACACCGTCGACGCGGCGACATCGGCGACCGCCCCCGCGACCGGCCGCCCGCCGCGCACCGCGGCCACCGATACGGCGTACGCCGGAATGCCGTAGAGGAAGTTCACGGTGCCGTCGATCGGGTCGACCACCCAGATCACCTCGTCGTCGGCCGCCGCGCCCGGATCGCCGCCCCCCTCTTCGCCGAGGATGTGGTCGCCGGGGCGCAGCCGGGCCAGCTCGTCGCGGATCAGCTGTTCGGTCTCGGTATCGACGACGGTGACCGGGTCGGTCGGGGTGCTCTTGGTGCGCACCGCGGCCTCGGCGGAGGCCGCGGAGGCGAAGACCTCGCGGCGGCGGACCCGGACGTGCGCGGCGGCGATCCCGGCAAGATGGGTCGCGATCCGGCGCAGCACGGTCGCATCGGCGGGGGCGGGTTCGGTGGCAGCGGTGAGAGACCAAATCGATTCCGGCACGCCCTCCATCGGAGCACAGATCCTGCGGGGAGGTCGTCCGGGCGCGCACATTACCCTTGTCGTGCACACCACATCGGCGGAGCGCTGCCGCGGAGGAGACAGCGCGACGCGGTGGCCGGCCGTCGCCGTCCGGATTTCCTCGCGCGCGGCCGGGTCCACCCGGAAACCGGTGCGGCGCACCACGACATCAGCCAGCACAGGGAACGAGGAACCCGCATGTCCGTTGGACGGCACGCGTTCGGTATCGATATCGGCGGTAGCGGCGTCAAGGGCGCCGCGGTCGATCTGGACACCGGGGAGCTCGTGCACGAGCGCATCAAGATCGCGACCCCGCATCCGTCCACCCCGGAGGCGGTCGCGACGGCCGTGGCGAAGCTGATCGACACCGCGGGCTGGGACGGGCCGGTGGGCCTCACCCTGCCGTGCGTGGTTCTCGACGGTGTCGCGCATACCGCCGCCAATGTCGACAAGTCCTGGATCGGCACCGACGCCCGGGCCCTGTTCACGACGGCACTCGGCGGTCGTGAGGTGACGGTGCTCAACGACGCCGACGCCGCGGGACTCGCCGAGGACCGCTACGGCGCCGCCCGCGATATCCACGGCCTCGTACTCCTGCTCACCTTCGGTACCGGTATCGGTTCCGCGCTGCTCAACAAGGGCACCCTGGTCCCGAACACCGAACTCGGGCATCTGGAGATAGGCGGCATGGAAACCGAGCACCGGGCCGCCGCCTCGGTCAAGGAGAGAGAGAACCTCGACTATCCCGAGTGGGCGGCCCGCGTCAGCACCGTGCTGAGCGGGTTGGAGGATCTTTTCTGGCCCACGGTCATCGTCGCCGGTGGCGGGATCAGCCGCGACGCCGACCAGTGGATTCCACTGCTGACCAACCGCACCCGCGTGGTCCCGGCGAACTTGAAGAACACAGCGGGTATCGTCGGCGCGGCCATGGCCGTGGACGCCGGCATCACCCCCTGAGGTTCTCCACGGCACGGGCCAGTGCACACTGGTCGGATCGTTACAATGGAAGCACCCGGCGGTGAGCCGGACCCCCGACCGGCGTTTTAGCCGGTAAACCCGACAGACCGCTCCGCCGGAATACTACTCTGGCGTGACGCCGCACGAGACCGTCACGAAAGGGCGTACGTGGTAGCCACGAATACCCGTCAGACAGCCGAACCGGCCGACGCCGAGGCCACGGAACTTCCCGCGGCACGCCCGGCCCGGAAGGCCGCGGCCAAGAAGGCTCCGGCCAAGAAGGCCGCGGCCAAGAAGGCTCCGGCCAAGAAGGCCGCTGCCAAGAAGGGAGCCGCCAAGAAGGCGGGGAGCGCGGGCGCCCCCGGCTCGGGCGAGGAACAGCTCGACGACGATTCGCTGGATGTGGCGGATCTCGGCGACCTGGAGGTCTCCGAGGACGATCTCACCGACGAAGGCGAGGATCTCGTCGCCGAGGCCGTCGAGGAGGAACCCGAGGGCGAGGCGGCCGAGGACGGCACCTCCGAGCCCACCGCGGCGGACAAGGCCTCGGGCGATTTCGTCTGGGACGAGGAGGAGTCCGAGGCCCTGCGCCAGGCGCGTAAGGACGCCGAGCTCACCGCGTCCGCGGATTCGGTCCGGGCCTACCTGAAGCAGATCGGTAAGGTCGCGCTGCTCAACGCCGAGGAAGAGGTCGAACTCGCCAAGCGGATCGAGGCCGGGCTCTACGCGGCGGAGAAGATGCGCGAGTTCACCGAGGCCGGGGACAAGCTGCCGGTCGCCACCCGCCGTGATTTCAACTGGATCATCCGGGACGGCAACCGCGCCAAGAACCATCTGCTCGAGGCGAACCTGCGCCTGGTGGTGTCGCTGGCCAAGCGCTACACCGGCCGCGGGATGGCATTCCTGGACCTCATCCAGGAGGGCAACCTGGGCCTGATCCGCGCGGTCGAGAAGTTCGACTACACCAAGGGCTACAAGTTCTCCACCTACGCCACCTGGTGGATCCGGCAGGCGATCACCCGCGCCATGGCCGATCAGGCCCGCACCATCCGTATCCCGGTGCACATGGTGGAGGTCATCAACAAGCTCGGGCGTATCCAGCGCGAGCTGCTCCAGGATCTGGGCCGCGAGCCCACCCCGGAGGAACTGGCCAAGGAAATGGACATCACCCCGGAGAAGGTGCTGGAGATCCAGCAGTACGCCCGGGAGCCCATTTCACTGGATCAGACCATCGGCGACGAGGGCGACAGCCAGCTCGGTGATTTCATCGAGGACTCCGAGGCCGTGGTCGCGGTGGACGCGGTCAGCTTCACCCTGCTGCAGGATCAGCTGCAGTCGGTACTGGAGACCCTGTCCGAGCGCGAGGCGGGCGTGGTCCGGCTGCGGTTCGGCCTGACCGACGGTCAGCCGCGCACCCTGGACGAAATCGGTCAGGTCTACGGGGTGACCCGCGAGCGGATCCGGCAGATCGAATCCAAGACCATGAGCAAGCTCCGGCACCCCAGCCGGTCGCAGGTCCTGCGCGACTACCTGGACTGAGTCCCGGAAGAAGTACGGGCAACGGCCCCTGGACACCCGCGGAACCATCGGATTCCGCACTGTCCAGGGGCCGTTGCGCGACTACCCCGCGGCACCGTCGGTCAATCGCGCGATCGGCCCCGGCAGTATCCGGTCCCGGGAGGTGTCCTTCAACATCACCCCGGAGCGGCCGAGCCGGCGGGCCCCGGCCACCAGGGCGGCGACGACCTCCGCCGCCCGCCGGTAGCCCGTCCCCTCGGGCGGGTGGATATTCGACACGCAATTGCGGTCGGCGTCGGTCCGGCCGGGCCGTGGCCGGTGCGTGAGGTAGATACCGAGGCTGTCGGCCACCGAGAGGCCCGGACGTTCACCGATCAGCACCAGCACGGTCGTCACCCCCAACGCGGCCCCGATATGGTCGCCCAGCGCCACCCGGGCCTGCGTCGCCACCACCGGCGGCGCGACGGACCGGTGCGGGCGCAGCGCGTCCAGCAGCGCCGCCACGGTCGGTGGTCCGTGGACGGTGAGTGCCCGGGCCGACAGCCCGTCGGCGAGCACCAGGCCGATATCGGCGCCCGAGTGCGGGAGCCGGCCCGGCTCGCCGTCCGCCACGTCGAGGTCGACGGCCGGGAGCCTGCCCAGGTCGGGGCGCCGGAGATATTCGGCCCGGTCCCGGGCCCGGCTGCGGATATGGATCGGCTCACCCACACCCAGTTCGGCGAGCCGCGCGCACAGCGCCGAGACCTCCAGCGGGAGGTGCACCGCATCGCGGGCGGCGGCGTGCGCGGCGGCGAATTCCAGAACACGCCGGGTGGGTAGCGCGTCCCCGGCCCGGCCCAAACCGATACGCGCCTGGGTGTACGACCGCAATCCGGTCCAGAAGACCTCGGATTCGGTACCCGTCGAGTTCTCGTCGATGCTCATCGGCCCCCTGTCAGCGCGCGCAACGGTGACGCGGCCGGCGCCACCGGCAGCACCCGGCCCGTCGCGTCCAGCATGCCGAGCCGGTCCAGCCACTGCGCGAATTCCGGGGCGGGGCGCAGGCCCAGCACCCGGCGGGCGTAGAGCGCGTCGTGGAAGCCGAGGCTCTGGTAGCCCAGCATCACATCGTCGGCGCCGGGAACCGCGATCACGAAGGCGCATCCGGCGGCGCCGAGCAGGGTGAGGAGAGTGTCCATATCGTCCTGGTCGGCTTCGGCGTGATTGGTGTAGCAGACGTCCACCCCCATCGGCAGGCCCAGCAGTTTGCCGCAGAAGTGATCCTCTAGTCCCGCCCGCACGATCTGCTTGCCGTCGTACAGGTACTCCGGGCCGATGAAACCGACCACTGTGTTCACCAGCAGCGGCCGCAGTTCCCGGGCCACGGCGTAGGCGCGCGCCTCGAGTGTCTGCTGATCCACCGGCCTTCCACCCGTGCCCCGATGCGCGTCGGCCGACAGCGCCGACCCCTGGCCGGTCTCCAGATACATGACATTGTCGCCGACGGTGCCGCGCCGCAGCGAACGCCCGGCCTCGTTCGCTTCCCGCAACAGCGCCAGGTCCACCCCGAACGCCGTATTGGCGGCCTCGGTACCGGCGACGGACTGGAAGACCAGATCGACCGGCGCCCCGGCCGAGATCAAACCGATGGTGGTCGTGACATGGGCGAGCACGCACGACTGCGCCGGAATATCGAAGCGGGTGCGGATATCGTCGAGCAACGTCAACAGATCCGCCGCGGCGCGCGGGGAGTCGGTGGCCGGGTTGATGCCGATGACGGCATCACCACAGCCCAGCAGCAGGCCGTCCAGGACGGCGGCGGCGATCCCGTCGCGATTGTCGGTGGGATGGTTCGGCTGTAGCCGGGTAGCCAGGGTGCCGGGCGCCCCGATGGTGGTCCGGAACGCCGAATGCACGCGGGCCGCGTGCGCGACGGCGATGAGGTCTTGATTGCGCATGATCTTGCTGACCGCGGCGGACATCTCCGGGGTCAGTCCGGGCGCGAGGGCACGCAGGGTGGCGGCCGGATCGGCGGTTCCCTCGCCGGCGGCGACCGCGAGCAGCCGGTCCCGGAGCCCCCCGACCGTGAGCGCGGCGACCGGACCGAACGCGGTGCGATCGTGAGTGTCCAGGATCAGCCTGGTCACCTCGTCGGTTTCGTAGGGGACCACCGGCTGTTCGAGGAACTCGGTGAGCGGGATATCGGCGAGCACCCATTGCGCGGCCGCCCGTTCGGCATCGGTGGCCGCGGCGCATCCGGCCAGCTCGTCGCCGCTGCGCCGGGGCGTGGCCTTGGCCAGCACGTCCACGAGTCCGTCGAAGTGATAGTTCGTTCCGCCGAGGCGCTGGGTGTAGACCGTCATCCGGGTCCCATCCGTCCGGGCCGCTGTGCTCGCCCGGCCGGTGCTCAGTGTCCTGGGACCGGTCGGTCGGGCGGCCGACATACACGGTGCCCTCGAAGATTACCGCCGCCGAGGGTTACGTGCCCGGTTGCCGGGAACCTCACGAGGCCGTGGCCAGAGCCACCGCCTGCCACGCGGTGCGGTCGATCACCTCGGGTCGACGCGTGAGACAGATCCGACTCCCCCGGCATACTTCATGCCTCGACGAGCCGGGAATACTCGCCGGTCCCGTACGGCCCCGGCGCCCGACACGGACGCACCGCCGGCACCCCCGCACACCGGCCGGCCACGAGTGCGGACGTACGCCGTAGCGCGCTCGCGGACCGACCCGTGTCCCGACAGATTTTCCGGAGTCGGCAGTTCGTACCCGCACCGCTCATCACTTCGACGGATCCGGACCGCGGGGGGGTGTGCTGAGATGAACGGATGCAGCGGTGGTCGGCGTTACCGGCGACGACACGGGAGGTCGTCGTCGCGGGCGGATGGTTCCTGTTCGGTGTGCTGCTGTACCTGGCCGGCTTCGGCTCGATGTTCGCCACCGAGGCGCGGGCGGACCCGATGTGGCCGCGGATCGCGATCCTCGCGCTCGCCAGTGCGGTACTGCTGGTGCGGCGCCGGGCACCGATCACGGCGATGGTGCTGGGACTGATTCCCTTGACGATGGACCTCTCGCTCGGTCCGACGCTGCCGATCTGGCTGGTGTACACCGATCTCATCTACGCGGCCGTGGTGTACGGCACGCGACGCCAGATGCAGGGCGCGGTGGTGGCCTGGCTGGCCCTCTCGGCGACCGCGGCGGGGGTGGTACTGGCGATCAGCGGCGACTGGCATCTGATGGCGCTGGCGCTGGTGCTGGCGGCCGCCTTCGTCGGGACCTCGCTGTGGTGGGGTCTGACCGTCCGGGCGCACAAGGAGACCGCCGACGCCGAACGTGCCCGCGCCCGCGCCCTGTCGCTGGTCGCCGAACTGGACCGCAGGGCGGCGGTGGCCGACGAACGCAAGGCCATGGCCCGCGATCTGCACGATGTGATCGCCGGACAGCTGTCGGCCATCGCCCTGCAGTCCGAAGCGGCCCTGGGCAGCCTCGACGGCGCCGCCGATCCGCGGCTGGCCGGGGTGCTCGGCGCAATCCGCACCAACAGCGTCGAAGCGCTGCGGGAGATGCGGACGATGATCGGCCTGCTGCGCCGCGAGGACGATGCCGAGCAGACGGCCGCGCCCGGGCGCCTGGCCCAGTTGCCCGGGCTGGTCACCGCGGCCCGGCAGGCGGGCATGCGGGTACAGGTCCGGCTGGACCTGGGCGAGACCGCACCGGCCGGGGCGGTGGACCAGGCGGCCTACCGGATCGTCCAGGAAGCGGTGACCAATGTGATGAAACACGCCCCCGGGCAGGAGGTCGACATCGACGTGCACACCGAGGCCGCGGCACTGGTGCTGGCGGTACGCAACCCCCTGGGCGCCGGGCCGTCTCCGGCGCCGGAGACCGCCGACCGGCGCGGACTGTCGAATATGCGGGAACGAGCGGCCGCCCTCGGCGGTACGTTGCGGGCGGGACCGGAGGCCGGCGTCTGGTGGGTGCGCGCCCGGCTACCGCTGGCCGCGGTGCCCGAGACCGCGGGGAGTCCGCGGTGACGGTCCGGGTTCTCCTCGCCGACGACCATGCCGCGATCCGCGCCGGACTGCGCATGATCCTGGACGCGGCCGGCGATATCGAGGTGGTCGGCGAGGCTGCCGACGGTGAGGTCGCGGTGGCTCAGGCCCGGGCGCTGCGGCCCGATGTGGTGCTGATGGACGTGCGGATGCCGGGGGTGGACGGCATCACCGCGACCGCCCGGGTGACCGGTGAGAGCCTGGCGCGGGTGCTCGTCCTCACCACTTTCGACCTCGACGAGTACGTATTCCGCAGCCTCCGCGCGGGTGCCTCCGGATTCGTCCTCAAATCCGCGTCCGGGCCCGCGCTCGTCGACGCGGTCCGCGCGGTCGCGGCGGGCGAGGGGGTGCTCGCTCCGGAGGTCACCCGGGCGGTGATCGACGCCTTCGCGGAGACGCCGTCGGGCCGGGGGCCCGAACCACCACCGGGTATGGCGGAGCTCACCGGCCGGGAGAAAGAGGTGTTCGACTGTCTCGGCGGCGGGCTGTCCAACGCCCAGATCGGGGCGCGGCTGTTCATCAGCGAGACCACGGTGAAAACGCATGTGTCACGTGTACTCACCAAACTGGGCATGCGGTCTCGGGTGCAGGCCGCGATCCTGGCGCGGGAACTCGGCGACGGCGCCGCCGGACAGCGGTAACCGACTCGGGCACGGGGCTCAGCCGGCCAGCGGCGCGAAACGACCGTCGGTGCCCGGAAGGTAGCTGTCCACCCCGGTCACGGCCTCGACCGGTAGCGGACCGTACAGATGTGGGAAACGCAACGCCGGATCGTCGCTGGGCGCCCCCGGTTCCCAGCGCACCGGCGCCGCGAGCCGGTCCGGGTCCAGACGGAGGAGGAGAAGATCGCGCCGACCTGCGAAAAGGCGGTTCGCGGGCAGGTGCACCTGCTGCGGCGCGGAGAGGTGAACGAATCCCTCCGACCGCAGCGAATCGGGCCGATGCGCACCGCGTTCCCGGGCAAGTGCCCACTCACCGGGAGTGCAGAGGTGAACAAGGGTGTGAGTGTCACAGGGCACGGGTAACCTCCGATACACAACTCGACAGTCGCTACGGAGCACCGGCCGTACGTTTTCCACACCCGGCCCGCGGTGTTCGCCACAGGCGAAAACCGCTGGTCGTGTTAGGGAAAACACACTGGTTCCCCAGTGGGAACAATCCCGATGCCCCGAACGTCTGACAGAGTAGTTACACCACTGCTGGGAAGTAGCGGAAGCGAGCCCGCGGAGTGACCACGGGCCTCACACCAGGTGAACGGTATTGTGCCGGAAGCCAGGACGGAGGAGTCATGCCAGGAACCCTGACAAGCACCCCACTGACCGCGGTCGATCGCTGCGATCGCTGCGGGGCGGCTGCGCGTGTGCGTGCCGTTCTGCCCGCAGGTGGCGAGTTGCTCTTCTGCCAGCACCACGCGAACGAACACATGGAACGACTGCGCGAACTCGACGCCGTGATCGACACGGAGTCCGCTCCCGCTCTCTGACCCGTCCTCGCGTCCGACACAACAGCATCGAACAACAGAACACCGTCTCCGTGGCGGGCGACCGATCCGGTCGCCCGCCACGGGCGTTTCACCCGGGCAGGATGCCGTCGATCAGGCGGCGCAGCCCGTAGTCGAAGTCTCCGGCCGGGTCACCGGGTGCCTGGTACAGCGCTCCGACGGCTGCCCCGACCCGGGCGGACAGCGGGAAGTCGGCGGCCGGCATGACCTGCTCGAGCACCGGGCCGTGCGCCTCCCACCAGTCGGCGTCGGATTGTTCCCGGACGCTGCGGGCGGCGGCGAGCGCGGTCCGCGCGTTACCGGTCGCGAACTGCGACAGCACCGCGATCACCCGGTCCATCTCGATATCGTCGAGACCCGCCCCGTCCACCGCCGCCAGGTGCCGCTCGTATCGCCGCAGCCGGCCGGGGCCGAGCACCATTCGCCAGGAGGGCACGTCGAACAGCCACGGGTGGGTCAGGTATTCGTCGCGGATCTGCCGGGCGACGGCCACCAGCCGGTCGCGCGCGGGCAGGTCTGCGGGGATGGGGGTGTCCTCCAGCGCGACCGCGTCGACCATCAGGACGGTGAGCGCGTCCTTGCTCGGCACGTAGGTGTACAGGCTCATCGGTCGCAGCCCCAGCTCCGCGGCGACCGCCCGGACCGACACCTTCTCGTAGCCCTCGCGGTCCGCGAGCCCGATCGCCGTCGCCACCACCTCGTCGACGCTCACGGTCTGCCGGGGACCGCGGCCGCCGCGCCGGGGCGGCAGCTCGTGTCGCCACAGCAGTTCCAGCAGGACACGGGCGGGATCGGTCGCGCGGGTCACCGGCGCCTCCGGCCGGCCGCGGCCGCCAGGGGCACCGGACGGGCCGGGTCGCCCGCCGGAAAGAGCCACGCCACGCCGCGGTGCTCGCCACCCGTGAGCGGGCCGGCGAAGCCGGACTCCCGATCGGCGCCACCGCGCACGGGGCTTCTACCTCCGGCACACCGGTCACCTGCGACGGTCCGGGCACGGCCGTCGCCGGTGAGGAGGTGGGCGGTCGGGCCGGACAGCGCGTGGGCCGCATTCGAGCCGCGGCGCCCGGCACCGCCTCGGCCGGGTCCGGCGGCCACCGGCACCCCGTCGTCGCTCATCGCATTCCCTTCACCACGTAGACATACCACCCGGGCACCGCGCGGTTCGGACCGGAACAAATCCGGTACGGTGCGCGTTGACCCATTACTCCGTACGCCATACGCTGATCATAGGGGTGCACGCTGCCGACCATCGAGACCACCTATCTGCCCGATCGTCATATGTTCGCCCTGTGGACCTGGACCGGCCGGGCGCCCGGCCCCGCCCCCGCGGGACTCGGCGATACCGCGACCCTCCCACTCGCCGTACCGGCCGGAACCCGGGCCCAGGCCCGCGCGGGAAGTATCACCATCGAGGTGACCCCGGTCGACTGCGCGCTGGTGGACCCCGCCGGTCTCGCCGGGGTCGCACCGGCCGAACCGGGCCACTCCACCCGCGCCTGGCAAGCGATCCTCGCGGACACACGAGCCGATCTCCCACTCGCCGGACACGCGTTTCCGAACGCGACAGGCACAGCGATACTCACCGGCGACCACGCCCGCTCGGTGTTCCACGACACCACGACCGTGGCCGCCGGACTGCGCGACGACCTACGCGCCGACCTGCGGCCCTATCAAGCGCGCGGAATCAGCTGGTTGCGCGACACGATCGCCCGCCACGGCGGGGCGATCCTCGCCGACGAGATGGGTCTCGGCAAAACCGTGCAGACCATCGGCCTGCTACTCGGCCGCGCCGCCCACGGTGCGCAACTCGTGGTGTGCCCGACCTCACTGGTGGGCAACTGGGTCCACGAGATCCAGCGCTTCGCCCCGTCCCTGCGGCCGGTGGCCTGGCGCGGCGGCGAACTCGACGCCGGGGCCGGCGATATCGTCGTGACGGGTTACCCCGTGCTGCGGCTGCACGGCCACCGGCTCACCGGAAACGACTGGGCGACCGTCGTCTACGACGAGGCCCAAGCGCTGAAGAATCCCCGCACGCAGGTATCGAAGGCGGCCCGGGCGCTCGAGGCCGCGGCCGTCGTCGCGCTGACCGGCACCCCGGTGGAGAATCACCTCGAGGAACTGTGGTCGCTACTGCACCTTGTGGCGCCACGCCTGTTCGGGCATCGCGCCCTGTTCCGCCGTCGTTTTGTCAAGCCGATCGAGGAGGGCTCGGCCACCGCGGCCGCCCGCCTGCAGGACGCGATCGAACCGGTCCTGCTCGCCCGCCGCAAAATTCAGGTCGCCGCCGCGCTCCCGGCCAAGATCCACAACGATCTACTGTGCGATCTCACCCCCGAACAAGAGAAACTCTACGATCAGTTGCTCGACCGCGCGGTCGCCGACGGCTTCGGTACCGGCACCCAGCGGCAGACCCGCGTACTGGCCGCGCTCACCGCGCTGAAACAGGTGTGCAACCACCCCGGGCTCGTGGACGGCGACCTGGGCGAACTGGAGGGTCGCTCGGGAAAACTCGATCTGTGTACCGATATCGTGGCCGCCAACCTCGACAACGGCGCACCGACACTGATCTTCACCCAGTACCGGGCCACCGGCGACCTCCAGGTGCGCCACCTGGCCGACCGGTTCGCCGTCACCGCGCCGTTCTTCCACGGCGGGCTGAGCCAGGCCGAACGCGCGGCGATCGTCACCCACTTCCAATCTCCCGACGGACCACCGGTTCTGGTGCTCAGCCTGCGGGCGGCGGGGACCGGGCTCACCCTCACCCGCGCCGCCGATGTGATCCATTTCGACCGGTGGTGGAATCCCGCGGTCGAGGCGCAGGCCTCCGACCGGGTCCACCGGATCGGTCAGACCCGCACGGTCACCGTCACCACGCTGACCTCGGCCACCACGGTCGAAGAACATATCGCGGGAATGCAGCGCCGCAAATCCGCGCTCACCGATCTCGGCGACGGCGGCGGTATCGCCGATCTCGCCCGGCTCGACGACGAACGGCTTCTGGAAGTGTTGCGGCGGAAGCGAGGAAATTGATGGCGGACAACGAATTCGGCTACACCCGCTGGGGGATGGACTGGGTCCGGCTGGCCGAGCCGCTACGACAGACCCGCCCCGATCCGCTGCTACCGCGGGCGCGCAGTATCGCCCGCAACGACGGGGTGCGGCCCGAGCTGGAAGGGCGGGTCGTTCGCGCGCACATCCACCGCGGCGGCCAGGCGTCGGTCGTCCATATCGAGCTGGCGCCGCTCCCCCGGACCGCCCTCACGGCGCTGTCCGCGATCGTCGGCGCAGAACGCACCCTGCTGACCGACGAGATGCATACGGCGGCCCTCGCGGCGGGCATCCCGGTGGCTCCGGAACCCACCGCGATCGACTGCTCGTGCAGTGCGCGCAGCGCGCGCTGTCTCCATGTGCTGGCCACCTTCTACACCCTCGCGCGCCGGGTCGACGAGGATCCGCGGGTGGGCCTGGATCTGCAGGGCTACGGGCACCCGGAGCACGGTGCCGCACCGGACGAGTCCGGTACCGAGCCGGACACGCCGCGCTGGGTACCCCTCAACACACTCGACCCCGCGATGTTCTTCGACGTGTGAGCCGCACCGCGGGACGGACGCGGCCCTCTCTCCGCGGAACGGCGGCACTACTCGGACCACGGGGTCGAGCGCCGTTCCTTTCGAGCGGACGGGCGGTCGGCGCACGGGATCGTCCCCGTCTCCTCGGCACGCCGGGACTGCCTCGTGCACGAGAACCACACCGACCTCCGCGGAACGACAGCGACCTCCGACGCACGAGAACCACACCGTCTCCTCCGAACGACGGGGACCCTCCGACGCACGAGATCGTCACCGTCTCCTCGGCGCGGCGGCCGCGGCCCCGTGCGGCGAGCGCTCCGCGACGCCTCGACCCACGGCGGACCGAAGAGACGGCGCCACCGGCGACGAGTTCGCGGGTCCACCGCGGCGATTCACATGCGGCGCAGCGCCGCGATCCGCTCGCCGAGCTGGTCGGCGGTGGCCAGTGCGGTGGGCGGCCCGCCGCACTGCCGCCGGAGCTCACCGTGGATCACCCCGTGTGGTTTGCCGGTGCGATGGTGGTGCATCGCGACCAGACTGTTCAGCTCGCGCCGCAGTTCACCCAATTTGTCGGCAGTCGCCACCCGCTCGGCGGCATTGCCCGCCGCGGGCGAGGCGGGGACCGGCGCCTGCGGTTCGGCCTTGGATCGGTCGGCGATCTGCCGGGCCTGGCGCTCCCGCAGCAGCGCACGCATCTGATCGGCATCGAGCAGACCGGGAATACCCAGGTAATCGGCCTCTTCGGCGCTCCCGGCGAAGGTCGCGGTACCGAACGAGGACCCGTCGTAGATCACCTGGTCCAATTCCGCGTCGGCGGCCAGCGGTACGAACGCCTTCTCCTCCTCGCCCGGCTCGTCCTGCTGTTTGTTCGCCTCGGTGAGCAGGTCGTCGTCGAGCCCGTCCTTCTCGCGGTGCGGTTTGCCGATGACATGGTCGCGCTGCACCTCGAGCTGCGCGGCCAGGTCCAGCAGCACCGGAACCGACGGCAGGAACACACTCGCGGTCTCGCCGGGCCGCCGGGCGCGGACGAAACGGCCGATGGCCTGGGCGAAATACAGCGGCGTCGAGGCACTGGTGGCGTACACGCCCACGGCCAGCCGCGGGACGTCCACGCCCTCGGAGACCATCCGCACCGCGACCATCCACGGCTGAGTACCCGCACTGAACTCACCGATCCGGGCCGACGAGGTCGGATCGTCGGACAGCACCAGCACGGGGCGGTTACCGGTGAGATGCTCGATCAGTTCCGCGTAGGCCCGGGCCCGCTCCTGATCGGAGGCGATCACCAGGCCGCCGGCATCGTGCATACCGCCTTCACGCAACTGCGCCAGCCGCATATCCGCCGCACGCAGCACCGCGTAGATCCAGTCCCCCGCCGGATCCAGGGCGGTGCGCCAGGCCCGGGCGGTCTGTTCGGCGTTCAGCGGCTCACCGAGCCGGGCGGTGTACTCCTCGCCCGCGCTGTCGCGCCAATGCGCTTCGCCGGAGTAGGCGAGGAACACCACCGGGCGCACCACCCCGTCGGCGAGCGCCTCGGTGTAGCCGTAGCTGTGGTCGGCCCGGGATCGCGGCAGACCGGCCTCGTCGGGTTCGTAGGTGATGAAGGGGATCTGGCTGTCGTCGCTGCGGAACGGGGTACCGGTGAGCGCCAGACGGCGGGTGGCGTCACCGAACGCCTCGGCCACCGCGTCACCCCAGCTCTTCGAATCCCCGGCGTGATGGATCTCGTCCAGGATCACCAGGGTGCGCCGGTTCTCCGTACGCACGCGGTGCTTGAACGGGTGCGCGGCGACCTGGGCGTAGGTGACCACCACGCCGTGATAGTCACCCGAGGTGCCGCCGGTGGTGTTGGAGAAGTTCGAATCCAGCGCCAGGCCCGAGCGTGCCCCCGACGCGGCCCACTGATGTTTCAGATGTTCGGTCGGCGCGACCACGGTGACCTGGTCGACCGTACGATCGGCCAGCAGTTCCGCCGCGACCCGCAGCGCGAAGGTCGTCTTACCGGCCCCCGGCGTCGCCACAGCGAGGAAATCACGGGGTTTGGCCGTCAGGTACCGGGTGAGCGCGCGCCGCTGCCACGCGCGCAGGGATGCGCCCGGAACCCCCGTCGCAATAGCACCGCTCGCATCGGTCACGGAGAGAAACACTAGCGGCCGCGGCGGCGATGGCGCCAAACCGGCACGAGGCGGGCGACGGGTGTCACACACCGTGGAGGACGGTTTCCGGGGCGTGTTCGGTAACCGGCGATTCACCGATCGCCCCCCGACACGTTGCCCGGTGCCATACCGCTGGGCGTCCGGGTGCGCGATGCTGGACAGACCATGCACAGTTACGGACGCGAACCCGGCGCGGACCCGTCGGGGACCGCGTGGGTTCGCCGCGCGCTCGCCCAGAGCGGCCGGCTGGTCGTGCGGGTGGCCGTCAAAGCCTGGAGCGACTCGATTTTCGCGAAATCCGCGGCCGCCGCCTTCTGGCAGACCCTGTCGCTGGTACCGCTGCTGTTCGGCCTGCTGGGCGGACTCGGTTACGTCAGCGGCCTCTTCGGGCCGGACACCGTGGAGATCGTGGAATCGAAGGCCCTGACGTTCAGCCGCGAACTGTTCAGTCAGAGCGTGGTCACCGATCTGATCGAACCGACGATCCGCGATGTGCTCGGCCGCGGCCGGGCGGCGTTCGTCTCGGTCGGTTTCGTGCTCTCGCTGTGGGCCGGATCCTCGGCCATGGCGACCTTCGTCGACGCGATCGTGGAGGCACACGGCCAACAGGATGCCCGGAATCCGATCTGGCAGCGCATCTTCGCTCTGCTCCTCTACGTCCAGTTCCTGATCGCGGCGATCTTCATCCTGCCGCTCGTCGCGCTGGGCCCGGTGCTGATCGGGCGGATACTGCCGGATTCGTGGCTGGAACCGGGCCTACGGCTGGTCGATACCTTCTACTACCCCGCAGTGGGGTTGCTGCTCATCGTCGGGCTGGCCACCCTGTACAAACTCGCGCTGCACAGTTCGCTGCCCTACCACCGGCTGTTCTGCGGGGCGCTGCTGGCGGCGGTGTTCTTCATGGCGGCCAGTGAGATCCTGCGCAGCTACCTGGCCCTGGTGACCCGGACGGGGGTCACCTACGGTGCCCTGGCCACCCCCATCGCCTTCCTGCTGTTCACGTTCTTCCTGGGTTTCGCGGTGATCCTCGGCGCGGAATTCAACGCGGCGGTCCAGGAGTTCTGGCCGGCCCGCGCCACCCGGATGGAGCAGTTCAAGGCCTGGCTGGCCAAACGCCGCGGCACCGCACAGGGTGAGGAGGAGACGGATCCGGCGGCGGATCCGAGGGCCCACCGGATCCCGCGCCGGCGCGGCGCCCGCCGCGGCGACGACAGCGGCCCGGAGGGCGGTCCCGCCGGCGGTCAGCGCGCTCCCCTGGTCACGCGCTGACCGGCACCCGTCCTTCGCCCGTCGAACCCATCGCGACCCGCTAGGATCGCCTCCCACCCCGGGCTCAGTTCGGTGCGAAACACAGCGACCGGAGCCGATCACCACAGGGGCCGAGCACGAGACCGGGGAGCCCGCGCATCACCCTGCGGTCGGTCCGCCGGGGACTGCACGGGGCCCGGCGCAGGGCGATGTGCACGGAAAGCCGGTGGCTCACCGCGCCGGGCCGAGCGGTGGCGGTCAGTCGCCCTTGCGGAGGGTCTCGTAAACCTTCTTGCACTCGGGGCAGACCGGCGAACCGGGCTTCGGCGAGCGCGTCACCGGGAAGACTTCACCGCACAACGCGACCACCATGGTGCCCATCACGGCGCTCTCGGCGATCTTGTCCTTCTTCACGTAGTGGAAGAACTTGGGGGTGTCGTCACCGGTGGTCTCGTCGGTGGTCGTATCGGGGCGGACCAGCGTATCGGTACTCACGCCTCCATGATGCCGCATCACGGTGTCGCGCTCGCGCGATCACCCCCGCGACCGGGCCGCACCGGCGTGTGGCGAGGGTGGCCGCCCCGCTCCACCGGCCCGGGCCACGGTCGACGCGACAGGGCGTGAGAAAGCGGCCGGTGGCGACCGGGAGAAGGCACGGCCCCCTCGGCCCACGCCCGACAACGATCCGCCGTGTATCGAAGGGGCCGGACCCGGTGTCGCGGCGGTCGGGCGCCGTTACCGGTGGACGCGTTGTACACGGTGGTGGCGATAGTGCAAGACTCGAAGGTATGCAGCAGCACGGCGAAGACTCCGAGCGCCGTTCGGAGCACCTCGACGCCGGTGCGAGCGGTCCCGGCGCGTCCCCCGGCGCACCGCGGCCGGCCCGTCCCTCTCGTTCGCGCGGATACTTCCCCGGCGACGACGCCAGACACGCGGCGCTGATCACGAAGGCGGCCCCGTCCTTCGAGGAACAGCACCGTGCCCGGGTCCGCCGGTACACGATCATCATGGCGTTCCGGATCCCGGCGCTGATCCTGGCCGGGGTCGCCTACACGGTCTTCGGGAACGCCCTGATCTCGATTCTCATCATGGCGGCGTCGGTACCCCTGCCGTGGATCGCGGTGCTCATCGCCAACGACCGCCCGCCGCGGGACAAGAACGAACCCAGCCGCTGGGACCGCCCGCGTCCCGCACTGGAGGAACGCCGGCACGACCAGATCGACGGCTAGAACCGCTCGCCATCGACAGTCCGGCCGCAGCGCCACGGCGATGCGGCCAGGGGAGCCACCCCGCGGAGGTGGCAGAGTACCGCTGTGCCCACCTACGGATCGACAGTCCGATCACCGCTGACCGCTCTCTGCCCGACCCTGCGCACCGCGCTGACCAGGGTCGGGTACGACGCCGACACCCTGCTCGACACACTGGGCGACGAAGCACACAGCGCCCTGGGTCGCGGCGAGCCGGTACCGGTGCGCCGGGCCGCGCGCACGGCCGGTGACCTGGGCATCCTCGTCCGCCTGCTGCTCCTCGGTGACGCGCTGGAGGAGCGCGAGGCCGCCGCGGCACTGGCCCCGGTCCGGATCGACGAGGCCGTGGCGGCGGGACTACTCGCCCGCTCGGGCGGCGAGGTCCGCGCGGCGCTGGACCTGCGCCCGACCGATATCGGCGCGGGCAACCGCTGGATCCTGTCCGACCTCGACGATTCGATGCACCGCCGCACCCTGACCGAGGACCATGTGCTCGGAGTCGGCCACGCCTCGCTGTCCCTGCTGCGGGCCACGCCGACCGCGCCGGTCGGCTCGGTGCTGGATCTGGGCACCGGCTGCGGTATCCAGGCCGTGCACGCCGCGTCCTACGCCCGCTCGGTCACCGCCACGGATGTGAATCCCCGCGCGCTGTGGCTGGCCGAGGCCACCGCGGCACTCAACGATCTGGAGATCGATCTGGCGCGGGGGTCGTGGTTCGACCCCGTCGCCGGGCGCCGGTTCGATCAGGTGGTGGCCAACCCGCCCTTCGTGGTCGGCCCCGCCCGGATCGAGCACACCTACCGTGATTCCGGGCTCGCCCTCGACGGGGCCAGCGAACTGGTGATCTCGGGTGTACCCGGCCTGCTGGCCCCCGGCGGGACCGCCGCGATACTGGCCGCCTGGGTGCACACCGAGGACCAGGACTGGCGGCAGCGCGTCTCGAGCTGGCTGCCCGCACACGGTATCGACGCGTGGGTGGTCCAGCGCGATATCGCCGACCCCGCGCTGTATGTGGGTACCTGGCTGCGCGATGCCGGCCTCGATCCGCGCACTCCCGCGGCACAACAGCGGGCCGAGGAATGGCTGTCGGCGCTGGAGCAGGCCGAGGTGACCGGTATCGGTTTCGGTTTCGTCTACCTGCGGGCCGTGGACGCGCCGACCGAACTGCTGGCCGAGGACCTCACCCACGGCTTCGACGATCCCCTCGGCGCGGAAGCGCTGGCCTACTTCCACCGCTCCGCGTGGTTACGCGAGGTCGCAGGTGATCCGGAACGGGCGCGGCGTTCGCGCTATCGGCTCGACCCGGCGACTGCGCTCGAGCGGGTCTCGCTACCGGGTGAGCAGGGCTGGGAGCAGCACGTGATCCGCCTGCACCGAGGCGACGGGCCCCGGTGGCAGCACGAAGTGGACGAGACGACGGTCTCCCTGCTCGCGGGAATGCGGCCCGACGGCCTGCCGTTGTACGAACTGATCGAACTGCTGGCACTGTCACAGGGAGCGGAGGAGGTCTCCCCCGAGTTCGCGGACGCCGCCCTCGGAGTGGTCACCGGTTTGGTGAGGCACGGGTTGATCCACCCGGTACCGCACTAGGGGTACGCCCCCACCGCGTGTTCCACCGCCTGTCGAGGCACTCCCGTTCTCAGGAACTTCTCAGAACGTCACAGTGAAAACCGCAGTTCAGAGCGGTTTATCCGCGCCCGGCGAGGGAACTTTCCCTATGTCGGGTCCGTTGTTCGGAGTGAGACACCACCGACAGGAGGCAAGTCATGACAAGCCCCGCCACCACTCGTGTGCGCCCCAGTGATACGGACCTCGACGCTCAGAGCCCCGCCGCCGACCTGGTACGTGTGTACCTGAACGGAATCGGCCGGACCGCACTGCTCACAGCTGCCGACGAAGTCGAACTGGCCAAGCGCATCGAGGCGGGTCTCTACGCCCAGCACCTGCTGGAGACCGGCAAGCGTTTGTCGGCGACCCGCAAGCGTGATCTGGCCATGGTCGTCCGGGAGGGCCAGGCCGCGCGGTCGCACCTGCTGGAGGCCAACCTGCGCCTGGTCGTCTCGCTCGCCAAGCGGTACACGGGCCGCGGGATGCCTCTGCTGGACCTCATCCAAGAGGGCAATCTGGGCCTGATCCGCGCGATGGAGAAGTTCGACTACGCGAAGGGCTTCAAATTCTCGACCTACGCCACCTGGTGGATCCGGCAGGCGATCACCAGGGGTATGGCCGATCAGAGCCGCACGATCCGGCTGCCAGTTCATCTGGTCGAACAGGTCAACAAGCTGGCCCGGATCAAGCGCGAACTCCATCAGCAGCTCGGCCGGGAGGCCACCGACGAGGAACTCGCCGCCGAATCGGGTATCGCGGTGGAGAAGATCGCCGATCTGCTAGACCACAGCCGCGATCCGGTGAGCCTGGACATGCCGGTGGGTAATGACGAAGAAGCCCCCCTGGGCGATTTCATCGAGGACTCCGAGGCCACCTCGGCCGAGAGCGCGGTGATCGCCGGCCTGCTGCACCACGATGTGCGCAGCGTGCTCAATACGCTCGACGAACGTGAACAGCAGGTGATCCGGCTCCGGTTCGGCCTGGACGACGGCCAGCCGCGCACCCTGGATCAGATCGGCAAGCTGTTCGGCCTGTCCCGGGAGCGTGTCCGGCAGATCGAGCGCGAGGTCATGTCCAAGCTCCGTAAGGGCGAGCGGGCGGACCGGCTGCGCGCCTACGCGAGCTGACCCGACTTCCACCAGGAAACGGTGACCGGCCGGTTTCGGCCGGTCACGCTGTATCGATACCCCGGCCTTCTCCTGGCCCGGGCGGCGACCACCGGGCCGTCGAGTCCGGTTTCGCCGCGGCCGGGCGCCGACCACGCCGGTGGGTCCCCCGCATCCGAGCGGCTTCGGCCGCCGAGCCCGCCGGAGGCTGCCTCCGAGGATCGGCCGGCAACCGGTACCAGGCCGGCTACCCCAAACGCCGCGGCCCGCCGTCGAAGCGGCTCGGCTGCGGACCGACGCGGGCCCGGGCATACAGGATCGCCGCCGACTCCGGGGCGGCCAGCACCGGCTCGAAGGACAGTTCCCGCATCTCGGGGAGGTCGTCGAACATCGCCGAGATACGCCGGGCGAGTTCGACGAGAGCCGCTTTGTCCACTCGGGGGCTGGCCGGTGTTCCGTTCAGCAGCGGGGCGGCGCGCGGCGCATCGATCAGCGCGGCCGCTTCCTGCGCCGAGAGGGGCAGCGCGCGGTAGGCGCGATCACCGAGAAGTTCGATGATCGGCCCCGACAGCCCGAATTCGATCACCGAACCGAACGCCGGGTCATCCTGCACCTTCAGCACACAGCCGACTCCCTTGGGCGCCATCCGCTGGATGTGCAGCAGCGGATCCCCGCACAGCTCCACCAGATCCCGATAGGCTTGGCGGACCGCCTCCGGGCGCCACAGATCCAGCCGCACCCAGCTCATATCGGGGCGGCGCCGCCAGCTCTCGTTGGTGGCTTTGGCCGCTACCGGATAGCCCAGTTCCTCGGCCGCCGCCACGGCCGCCTCGGCACTACGGACCGCCCGGAACTCCACCACGGAGATGCCGTAGCAGTCGAGCAGCTGGACGGTCTCGTCGTCGGTCAACCACCGCCCGGCCGGATCAGTCATCCACCGGCCCATCAGCAGCACGGCCCGCTCGCTGTCGATACCGGCCGGGCGGCCGTTCTCCTCGCCGGTGTGGACGGTATCAGCGCTCGGGGACGCGGGCAGATCGCGCCAGTGCGCGTAGCGATGCACTCTGGCGAGCGCGCGGACCGCACGCGCCGGATCGGGGAAGGACGGGATGGATCCGCGGATCGCGGCCGCCCCCGGACCGCGGACAGCCAGCAGGTTCGGGATGCCGTCGCCACCGGCGAAGGTGGTGAGCACCGGTTTGGTCGCGGGCACCGAGGCCACGGCCGCCCGGATCGCCTCGGCATATCCGGTCTGCGGCAGCGGAATCGGCGGCGCGAAGATGACGATCACCGCATCGGTGTTCTCGGCTTCCAATGCCGCGGCGACGGCGATCCGGAAATCCTCTGGGGTGGCCTGCGGACCCAGGTCCACCGGCTCGACCACGGTCAGCCCCTCGCTGCCCGCCGCGTCGGAGGTCAGCCAGTTGAGTGCGGCGCTATTGCCCACGACGGCCGGCCGCGGTCCGCGCGGCAGCGGCTGATAGCCCAGCAGGGCCGCGCAGTCGAACATCTCGGATATCGAATCCGCCTGCACCACACCGGACTGCGCGAACAGATCGCGCACGATGGACCGATCCAGCCCGCCGTCCGACATTCCGGGAGCGGCGAGCCGGCTGGGACTCACCGCCACAATCGGTTTGTTGCGGGCCACCCGGCGCGCGATACGGGAGAACTTGCGCGGATTACCGAAACTTTCCAGGTACAGCAGGATCACATCGGTATCGGCGTCGGTGTCCCAGTACTGCAACAGGTCGTTACCGGAAACGTCGGCCCGGTTACCGGCGGAGACGAAAGTGGACAAACCCAGATTGCGCGTGGCTGCCTCGGCGAGGATGGCCACGCCGAGCGGCCCGGACTGACAGAAGAATCCGATTCGCCCCCGGCCGGGCAACAGAGTGGCCAGCGTGGCATTGAGACCGACCGCCGGATCGGTGTTCGCGATCCCCAGCGCGCTCGGGCCGACCACCCGCATACCGTGTTTCCGGGCGGCCGCGACGAGTTCGGCCTCCGCGCTGCGGCCCTGCTCCCCCGTCTCCCCGAACCCCGCCGACAGCACCAGCAGACCCTTGACGCCCTTGGCCATACAGTCGTCGAGAACCGAACCGATGGCGGCCGCGGGCACCGCGACAACGGCCAGGTCCACCTCGTCCGGGATATCGCGAACCGTCGGATACGCGTGGACGCCGCGCACCGAACGCCGCTCGGGGTTCACCGGGTACACCGCCCCCTGGAAAGTCCCGTCCAGCAGATTGGCCAGCACCACCCCACCGACGCGGCCGGTACTCGGCGTCGCGCCGATCACGGCCACCGACCGCGGAGCCAGCAGATTGCCCACACTGCGTGCCTCCGAGGCCCGTTCCCGCGCGTCGCGCACCGAGCGCAGCGCCTCGGTGGGGTCGATGGCGAATTCCAGATGCAGTACCGAACCGTCACGACTGCGCTCCACCTGGTAACCCGCCTCACGGAACACGGTGACCATCACCGTGTTCTCGGCCAGCACCTCGGCGACGAAGGTGTCGATCCGGTTCTCCGCGGCCGCGCCGGCCAGATGTTCCAGCAGGATCGAGCCGAGTCCGCGTCCCTGGTGCTCGTCGGCCACCACGAAGGCGACCTCCGCCGCGCGCGAGCCGGCCCGGTCCAGGAGTTCGTAGCGCCCGACCGCGATGATCGCGTCCCCCAGGACTACGACCAGCCCCACCCGGTCCCGATAGTCGAGGTGGGTGGTGCGATGCAGATCCTTCGGCGATATCCGCGGATAGGGCCCGAAATAGCGGAGGTACCTACTGCGCTCGGACAGCGCGGTGTGGAATCGCTGCAGTTCGTCGGCGTCGGCCGGAGTGATCGGGCGCACCCGCACCACCCCGCCGTCGGAGGCGAGCACATCGGCCTGCCAGTGCAGCGGTGCCGGCGGCGGATCGTCGGGCACACGGTCGGTGGGGTCAGTCACGCGGATCCTCCGGGTCCAGGCCGAGCGGGCCGAAGCACGCTCGGCGGGTGGCGAGAACGGCCGTGTCGACGGCCCGCTGGGCACGGTCGAACCGGGCGTCCCCGGTTTCGGCGGTGCCCCCGGGACCATCCCAGCGCCGGAACGCGATATCCACACCGTCGCCCATGGTGCGGGGCGGTGAGACCCGCGGCCTGTCGGTGTGCACCAGATCGATCCAATCCTGCGGTATCGCGGTCGCCGGGTCCACCGGGCGATCGAGCGCGATACCCAGCAGATGGGTCCAGGCCCGGGGCACCACCCGCACCAGGCCGTACCCACCCCCGCCGACCGCCAGCCAGCGTCCCTCGGCATATCGGTCGGCCAGTTCCCGCATCGCCAGGAACGCCGCCCGTTGACCCTCGATACCCAACTCCAGCTCGGCGAGCGGATCCTCGCGGTGGGTGTCCACTCCGCACTGGCTGACCACCAGCTGGGGCCGGAACGCCGCCACCGCGCCGGGGACCACCGCGTGGAAGGCGCGTAACCACTGCGGGTCGCGAGTGCCCGGCAGCAACGGGAGGTTGATCACTGTGCCGTCTCCGGGACCGCTACCGGTCTCGTCCGGCCAGCCGGTGTTCGGCCACAGTGTGGCGGGATGCTGATGGATCGACACGGTGAGCACCCGCGGATCCCGATAGAACGCGTGCTGCACCCCGTCGCCGTGATGGACATCCACATCGAGGTAGGCGATCCGGTCGAAACCGTGGTCGAGCAGCCAGGAGATGGCCACCGCCGCGTCGTTGTACACGCAGAAACCGGCGGCCCGGCCCGGCATGGCGTGGTGCATGCCGCCGCCGATACTCACCGCCCGCCGGGTGGCGCCGGTGGCGATGGCCCGCGCCGCGGCCAGGGTGCCGCCGACGATCACCGACGCGGCCTCGTGCATGCGGGGGAACACCGGATTGTCGCTGGAACCGAGCCCGTAGGGGGGATCGGTCGGCGGCTCACCCACCGTCTCCCGCGGCACCGCCGCGCGAACCGCCTCGATGTAGTCGCCGGTGTGAACCCGGAGCAACTCCTCGTGACCGGCCGCGCCGGGCTCCAGGAGTTCGATTCCGTCGAGTATCCCGAGCGAGCGCGCCAGCGCCATCGTGTAGTGCAGCCGGACCGGTTTCATCGGATGCTCGGGGGTCCACGAGTAGTCCAGGAAGCGGTCGGTCCACACAACGGTCCCCGGTTGCCCGGAGCCGGGGTTCACGTCCGGCGGTGCAGTGGCCATGATCGCAACCGTATCGGGAAGGGTGAAACCCCATCGCACGTTGTCATGCAGTAGAAATACATGTATGCGCGACTGCGGCGTCGGGCCGCGCGCCGAATGTATTCCCATCGCGTCAGGCGACCCGTTCGATTCGACCGGGGTCGCTGGTGCGCAGGTAGAATTCGTGCCGACGAAGGGGCAACAGTGAAGGATCTGGTCGACACCACGGAGATGTATCTCCGTACCATCTACGACCTCGAGGAGGAGGGCGTAGTACCCCTGCGCGCCCGGATCGCCGAGCGTCTCGAGCAGAGCGGCCCCACGGTCAGCCAGACCGTGGCCCGTATGGAACGCGACGGACTGCTGCTCGTCGCGGGTGACCGGCATCTCGAACTGACGGAGAAGGGCCGCAGTATGGCGGTCGCGGTCATGCGCAAACATCGGCTGGCCGAGCGTTTGCTGGTGGACATCATCGGGCTGGACTGGCAGAACGTGCATGCCGAGGCCTGTCGCTGGGAACATGTGATGAGCGAGGACGTCGAACGGCGGCTCGTCGAGGTCCTGAACCATCCCACCACCTCTCCGTACGGCAACCCCATCCCCGGCCTGGACGAACTCGGTATCGCCGCGGCGCAGTCGCTGGAGGAGCCGCTCAAGCGGTTGTCCGAACTGCCTCAGGGCCGTACGCACGCGGTGGTGGTGCGCCGGCTGGCCGAACATATTCAGACCGATCCGGAGGTGATCGGCCGGCTGCGCGAGGCGGGCGTGGTGCCCGACGCGCGGGTGACCGTCGAGAGCAGGCCGGGCGCCGTGATCATCACCGTGCCGGGGCACTCGGGCTACGAACTGCCGGACGAAATGGCCCACGCCGTTCAGGTGAAGCTGGTCTGATCGATGAAACTTCTGGTCACCGGCGGAGCCGGGTATGTGGGTGGTGTCTGCGCGCTCGTACTGCGGGAGCAGGGACACGACGTGGTGGTCGTGGACGATCTGTCGACGGGTAACGCCGACGGTGTGCCCGCGGGCGTCGAATTCGTCGAGGGTGATATCGCCGAGACCGCGCCGGACCTGCTGCGCACCCGGCGGTTCGACGGGGTTCTCCATTTCGCGGCGCAATCCCTGGTCGGCGAATCGGTCCAGCGGCCGGAGAAGTACTGGCACGGCAATGTGGTGAAAACGCTCGCACTGCTGGAGGCGATGCGCGAAACCGAGACGCGGCGGTTGGTCTTCTCCTCGACGGCAGCGGTCTACGGCGAGCCGGAACAGGTCCCGATCACCGAGGACGCGCCGGCCCGCCCCACCAACCCCTACGGTGCGTCGAAGCTGGCGATCGATCACGCCATCACCTCGTATTCCGTGGCTCACGGACTGGCCGCCACCAGCCTGCGCTATTTCAATGTGGCCGGAGCCTACGGCGGCCTCGGCGAGAACCGGGTCGTGGAGACGCATCTGATCCCGCTGGTGTTGCAGGTGGCTGCGGGACACCGGGATTCCATTGCGGTGTTCGGCACCGATTGGCCGACCCACGACGGCACAGCGGTCCGTGATTACATCCACATCCTGGACCTGGCCCAGGCGCATCTGCTGGCCCTGGAGACCGCCGCGGCGAGCACGCACCGGGTGTTCAACCTCGGCAGCGGGACGGGATTCTCGGTACGCGAGGTGATTTCGGCGTGCGAGCGGGTCACCGGCGGGCCGATCGCCGCGGTGGATGCCCCGCGCCGAGCCGGCGATCCGGCCGTGCTGATCGCCTCCAGCCGACGTGCGATCGACGAGCTCGGCTGGAAACCCGAGCACAACGATCTCGACGAGATCGTCTCCACCGCCTGGAGTTATCTGCGGGGGCTCGGCTCGCGCGCGCACAGCGCGCGCTGATCCCACCGCGGCGGGCCTCAGCACACTGCGGCCGGGTCGACGCCGAGGGCGATCGCGGCGTCCCGGCCGCACTGTGCCAGATCGCGGAGGCGTTCGGGGCGCATACCGGCTTCCAGCGCGGTATGCAGCAGTGCGGCCATCGAATGGCGCGGCTCGGCATCGAGCGCCACGTCCAAGGCGATTCCCGCGAACGGGCCGTCGCCCCGCACATAGGCGAAATAGCCCAACAGGGTCGCCGCTTCGGCCCGATCGGCACCGTCCAGCGCACGGGTCAGCAGAGCCAGTAGGCTCTCGGCCGCTTCGGCGTGCGCGGTATCGGCCACGGCGAAGACCGAATCGCGGACCTCCCGGTCGCGCAGGGCCACCGCGATCTGGGCCAGCTCCCGCGCCTCGAGTCCCGGGCCGGATTCGGCGTGGGCGATGAGCCAGAACACGGTCATCAGTTCACCGCGCAGATAACCGGCCGGATCGCCCCGCTGCGCGGCAGCCACGTATCTGTCCTTGGCACGATCCCGGGCACCTTCCAGTTCGCTCGAGACCCGCGCGCGCAGCACCTCGTCCGGGGCGACCAACGCGGTCAGTTCGTCCCGGCTGCGCCGGATCGGGCGGCCGTCCAGGACTCGGCCGAGGGTCACCGTCGAGGCCACCGGATCGGCGATCCGCCCGCGGCGCGGTGGGCCCGTCACGCTCCACCACGGCTGCCCGGCCGCGATCGACCGGGCAGCCCAGGCGCCGCGCACCGGGACGGCCCGGGACGCGAGCTGTCGTGCCAGTTCACCGAATACCGGTATCCGTTGCGGTGCGGCGGGTTCACCGTCGCCGAACTGGTCGTCCACCAGGACGGCGAGCACTCCGACGACTCCGGGCCGCGCACAGACCCGCGCGGCCGCGGCAGCGACCGTCTCGGTATCGGAGGGAGCGCCGGTGCCGGGATGCCGGAGATCGAACCGCACCACGAGATCGATGACCGCACTTTCTGCGGTGGGTGTCGCGCACAGCACGGCCAGCACCAGTGAACGCTCCGGACGGAAGCCGAGCATGGCGGGGAGCGCGGCGAGCAGATCTCCCGGGTCGTCGAGGTGGGCGGGTCCGGTACGAAACGGTCGGTCGTACTCTTCACCGGTCCGGTCGGCGCAGCGTGCCCGGGGTGCCGCGGCGTACTCGTAGACCTCCCGCCAGGGGAAGCGCGAGCCCGGCGCCCCGGGAGCCGGGGCCGGGGCCGGGGCCGGGTGTGCCCCGCCGCGCGCGGCCAGGGCCCGCGCGGTGGGGCACCGTCCCGGGGCTCGGCCGGAACGCGATGGCGCGGGAGCCGGACGGCCGAGGCCGCCGGCTCGGCACGGGACCGACCGGGTGTCGGCGGAGGCAGGACGGGAGAACGGCGCAGCGGAAGTCATGGCCCGAGCATGCGGGATCGGATCTCACGCAGTACGGGCGTGAACTGGGAAAACGCCGGTTCTCAGAAAGTCTGTGGACAACTCGGCAGTGTGGACAACTCCGGTCAGCGGCCCGCAGCCGCACCGGGACCCGGTTGCCGGTTCGGAAATGGGGTACATCCAGGAGCGGAGTGTGCCAGACTCCCCGGTGCGTTCACCGGCCACCGGACCACACCGATTCCTCGGCCCGTCCCGCCGGTACCGGGGAATCGACCGGCGCCGACCGCTGTTGTCAGCACAGAGAGCCGATGTACGGCCGCGTGTGGCCCGACATCTGCATGGGGGACAATGGAGGGCGATTCGCGGCTCACGGCGCGGCAGCGAATACCAGCAGTGTTGCTCGACCCGCCCGCCACGGATCGCGCAGGAAGGAGTACGCGATGGACTACGAGTCGCGAATGTACGAACTGGAGTTCCCCGCTCCGCAGCTGTCGTCCGACGACGGCTCGGGGCCGGTCCTGGTCCACGGCTTGGAGGGGTATTCCGACGCGGGTCACGCGGTTCGGCTGGCCACGACCCATCTGCGGGAGAGCCTGGAGAGCGAACTCGTCGCCTCGTTCGATGTGGACGAGCTGCTGGACTATCGCTCGCGGCGCCCCCTGATGACCTTCAAGACCGATCATTTCTCCGAGTACGCCGAGCCCGAGCTCAACCTGTGGGCGCTGCGCGATACCGAGGGCACCCCGTTCCTGCTGCTGGCGGGCATGGAACCGGATCTGCGCTGGGAGAAGTTCACCACCGCGGTGCGGTTGCTGGCCGAGCAGCTCGGCGTACGCCGCAGTATCGGTCTGAGCGCCATCCCCATGGCGGTCCCGCACACCCGACCGCTGGGGCTCACCGCGCATTCGTCGAACCGCGATCTCATCCCGGAGAACCAGCGCTGGCCGGGTGAACTCCAGGTTCCGGCGAGCGCGGCCACGCTGCTGGAGTACCGCATGGCCCAGCACGGTCACGAATCGCTGGGTTTCTCGGTGCACGTCCCGCACTATCTGGCGCAGACCTCGTACCCGGAGGCCGCGCAGACCCTGCTCGAACACGTCGGTGAGAACGCGGGCCTCGAGTTCCCGCTCGCCGCGCTGGGCGAGGCGGCGGCCCGGGTGCGTGAGCAGGTCAACGAGCACATCGCCGGAAACGCCGAGGTGGAGACGGTGGTGCACGCGCTGGAACGCCAGTACGACACCTTCGTCAGTGCGCAGGAACGGCAGTCCAGCCTACTGGTCGGTGAGGGCGAGCTGCCCAGCGGCGACGAACTCGGCGCCGAATTCGAGCGTTTCCTCGCCGAGCAGGGCGGCTACTCCGGCGACGACGACGAACGCGGCTGAAGTGCCGCGATGCCCGAGTCCCGGCACACGCCCACCGTGCCGGTGATCGGTCCGCGGCAGCCCGTAGGGTGTCCGGGGTGGATCTGACCGAGCTGCTCGAGATACCGGGGACCGACGCCGACGCACTGTACGAGTCGTTCGCCATATGGGCCGCCGAGCAGGGCACCGCTCTCTATCCGGCTCAGGACGAGGCGCTGCTGGAACTGGCGGCCGGATCCCATGTCATTCTCGCCACCCCCACCGGTTCCGGGAAATCGCTGGTCGCGGTGGGCGCTCATCTCTTCGCGCTGACCCGGGGGCTGCGCAGCTACTACACCGCGCCGATCAAGGCACTGGTGAGCGAGAAATTCTTCGCCCTGTGCGAGGTTTTCGGCGCCGAACGAGTGGGCATGGTGACCGGCGACGCGGCGGTGAACCCGACCGCGCCCATCCTCTGCGCCACCGCGGAGATCCTCGCCAACCTGGCCTTGCGGGAGGGACCGGCCGCCGATATCGGCCAAGTGGTGATGGACGAATTCCATTTCTACGCCGACCCCGACCGCGGCTGGGCCTGGCAGGTGCCGCTCCTCGAACTGCCCCGCGCGCAATTCCTGTTGATGTCGGCCACACTCGGCGAAGTCGATTTCTTCGCCGACGATCTCGAGCGCCGCACCGGCCGCACCGCCGCGGTGGTCGCGGGTACCGAGCGCCCGGTGCCGCTGCACTTCTCCTATGCGCGTACACCGATCACCGAAACGCTGACCGAGTTGGTCACCACTCACCAGGCTCCGGTGTATGTCGTGCATTTCACCCAGGCCGCGGCGCTGGAACGAGCACAGGCGCTGACCAGCGCGAACTTCGCCAGCCGGGCCGAGAAGGACGCCATCGCGGAAGCGCTGGGCGAGTTCCGCTTCTCGTCCGGTTTCGGAAAAACGCTGTCCCGCCTGATCCGGCACGGTATCGGCGTCCATCACGCCGGGATGCTGCCCAAATATCGCCGGTTGGTGGAGCGTCTCGCGCAGGATGGACTGCTGAAAGTCGTCTGCGGTACCGACACCCTGGGAGTCGGGATCAATGTCCCGATCCGCACCGTGCTGCTGACCGGTCTCACCAAATTCGACGGCGTACGCACCCGGCGCCTCAAGGCCCGTGAATTCCACCAGATCGCCGGGCGCGCCGGGCGGGCCGGTTTCGACACCATGGGCACGGTGGTGGTGCAGGCGCCCGAGCACGAGGTCGAGAACACCCGGCTGCTGGCCAAAGCCGGTGACGACCCGAAGAAATTGCGCAAAGTACAGCGCCGCAAACCGCCCGAGGGGTTCGTCTCGTGGAGCGAGGAGACCTTCGACCGGTTGGTCGCGGCCGCACCGGAACCCATGGTGTCGCGCTTCGCGGTCACCAACGCGATGCTGCTGAATGTGATCGCACGGCCGGGCAACTGTTTCCGGGCCATGCGCCATCTGCTCGAGGACAATCACGAACCGCGTCCGGCCCAGCGGCGGCATATCCTGCGCGCCGTCCGGCTGTACCGGGCGCTGCGCGACGCCGGTGTGGTGCAGCAACTGCCCGAACCCGACGAGCACGGCCGCTACGCGCGGCTCACGGTGGACCTGCAGCGGGATTTCGCGTTGGACCAGCCGCTCTCGCCGTTCGCCCTCGCCGCGTTCGAACTGCTCGACAGCGCGTCGCCGAGCTACGCGCTCGATATGGTGTCTCTGGTCGAGGCCACCCTCGAGGACCCCCGGCAGCTGTTGATGGCGCAGCAGCACAAAGCGCGCGGCGAGGCCGTCGCCGAGATGAAGGCCGAGGGCATCGACTACGACGAGCGGATGGAACTGCTCGAGGACATCACCTGGCCGAAGCCGCTCGCGGAGCTGATCGAGGGCGCCTACGAGACCTACCGGGCCGGGCATCCGTGGCTGTCGGAGTTCGCGCCGTCACCGAAATCGGTGGTGCGCGACATGGTCGAACGGGCCATGACCTTCACCGAACTGATCTCGTACTACGAACTCGCCCGCTCCGAAGGGGTGGTGTTGCGCTACCTCGCCGACGCCTACCGGGCCCTGCGCCGGACCGTGCCGGAGTCGGCGCGCAGCGAGGAACTCGACGATCTCACCGAATGGCTGGGCGAACTGGTGCGGCAGGTGGACTCCAGTCTTCTCGACGAATGGGAGCAGCTCACCGGGGCGGGCGCGGAGACCGACGCCGAGCAGATCGCGTTCGGCGGGGAAGGCGTGCGCCCGGTCACGGCCAACGAGCGGGCGTTCCGGGTGATGGTGCGCAATGCCGTGTTCCGCCGGGTCGAGCTGGCCGCCCGGCAGCGCTGGGACGAGCTCGCGGAGCTGTCGCCCGGCCCGGACTGGGCGGCCGATCTCGGCCCCTATTTCGACGAATACGACAGCATCGGTACCGGACCCGACGCGCGCGGCCCGCAATTGTTCCGGGTCGAGACGCGGCCCGGTTTCTGGCAGGTACGCCAGACCCTCGACGATCCGGCGGGCGATCACGGCTGGGCGCTGCTCGCCACTGTCGACCTGGCCGAATCCGATGCGGCCGGTGATGTGGTGTTCGACGAGGTCACGGTGGTGTCGGGGTGATCCCGGGCGCCGTGGCGAGCGAAGGAGAACGACGGTGGCGGCGGAATTCAGCGGCCGGCATGTGCTGGCCGAGTTCGGTGGGGTGGACCCGGCGCTGTGCGACGATCTCGGGCGGCTCGAGGCCGCGCTGCGGCACGCGTTGTCCGCGGCGGGTGTGACCGTCTGCGAGGTCGTCGGCAAACAGTTCGACCCACACGGGGTCACTGTGCTGGCATTGCTGGCCGAATCGCATGCCTCGCTGCACACCTACCCGGAGACCGGGGACATCTTCGTCGATGTCTTCACCTGTGGCGCGGCCGCGGACAGTGCCGGTGCGGTGGCGGAGCTGCTGCGCGCCGCGCTCGCCCCCGAACATGTCCGGATCTCGACCGTGCTACGCGGCCGGGCCGCCGGCGGTCAGCCCAGCAGCATGTAGACCATGCCGAGATCCATGATGAGATGCGGGAGCACCGCCACGGGCACTCCGCGCCCCGCGGCCGGCCCCACCGGATGCGCGGCCCACCAGCGCGCCCGTCCGCTGCGCATCGAGACCAGCACCACGACGGCGTCCACCAGGAACAGAGCGGCGAATACGGCAGCCGGCCCCGGCTCCGCGCTGTGCCCACCACCGCTGTGTCCCGACATCGTGAACAGCATCACCGCGGCCGCGACCAGGTGGTATCCGATAGCCGCCGCGCGCTGCCCGGCCCGCGGATACGCATCGCGATACCAGCGCACCAATCGATCGCCCAGCAGCAGGGCGAACACCAGCGTCATGGCGAGCAGGACACCGTGCAGGGCATGGGTGTGCACTCGGGTGGGGAACAGCACCATCACCAGCATGACCGCGCACATGAGCAGATGCGCGGCATCGGATTCCTGATCACCGCCGTGCGCCGCGTCACCGCAGCCCGTGGCACCGCCCGCGGCCGCCCCCGCCGCGAGCATCGGCGCGGCGAACATCACCCGCGCCAGCACCACCAGCGCCGCGACGGCGAACGCCAGCCCCACCAGAGCCCGCACCCCGGCGTGTTCGAGTACGAATCCGGCCATGCCGCACCGCCTTTCAGAAAAGCGCACCCGGTCCATACTCGCACGCCCGGCCGACCGCAGGGCCGCCTTCGATCCGCCGGATACCGCCCGCCGCCGGTACCGGACCGGGCCGCGACCCGCGCGGAGGCCGGGTTTCGATAGGCTGGTCGGTGCAATGACCAGGACCGCAGTCACGCACCGGGAGCTTCGTACCCGGTTGGCTTCACTCACCCTCCGCGACGAACACCGGCTGCACCGGCAACTGGATCGAGTGCGCGGCGGTGACCTGTCCCGCATCGAGTCCGAGATCACGGCGGCCGAGGAACGTATCGCGGCCCGCCGGGCGGCGGTACCGGCGATCACCTATCCCGAACAGCTGCCGGTCACCGGGCGCCGCGACGATATCGCCGCCGCCATCGCCGCGCACCAGGTCGTGGTGGTGGCCGGGGAAACCGGCTCCGGTAAGACCACCCAGATCCCGAAGATCTGCCTGGAGCTGGGCCGGGGTATTCGTGGAGCGATCGGGCACACCCAGCCCCGCCGGCTGGCCGCGCGCACGGTCGCCGAGCGGATCGCCGCGGAGCTGGACACCGAACTGGGCGACGCGGTCGGCTATACGGTCCGGTTCACCGATCACGCCGCCGAGCACACGCTGGTCAAACTGATGACCGACGGGATCCTGCTCGCCGAGATCCAGCGGGACCGGCTGCTGCGCGCCTACGACACGATCATCATCGACGAGGCCCACGAACGCAGTCTCAATATCGATTTCCTGCTCGGCTACCTGAAGCAGCTGCTCCCCCGGCGGCCGGATCTGAAGATCGTCATCACCTCGGCCACCATCGACCCGGAACTGTTTGCCCGGCACTTCGCCGACGCCGCGGGCAACCCGGCGCCGATCGTGGAGGTCTCGGGCCGGTCGTACCCGGTGGAGATCCGGTACCGGCCGCTGGTCCTGCCCGCGCTGGCGGAGGAGGACGAGGAAGAAGATCACCGGCCGGTCGACCGCGACCCGGTGGACGCGATCTGTGCCGCGGTCACCGAACTCTTCGCCGAAGGCGACGGCGATGTGCTGGTCTTCCTGTCCGGTGAACGGGAGATCCGCGATACCGCCGACGCGCTCGCGGACATGAAACTCCCGCGGACCGAGATCCTGCCGCTGTACGCCCGGCTGTCGGCGGCCGAACAGCACCGGGTGTTCGCCCCGCACACCGGCCGGCGCGTGGTGCTGGCCACCAATGTCGCCGAAACCTCGCTCACCGTGCCGGGTATCCGCTATGTGGTCGACCCCGGGACCGCCCGTATCTCCCGCTACTCCATGCGGACGAAGGTGCAGCGGCTGCCGATCGAACCGATCTCGCAGGCCTCGGCGCGGCAGCGGTCCGGGCGTTGCGGCCGCGTCGCCGACGGTATCTGCATCCGCCTGTACTCCGAGGACGATTACGAATCCCGTCCGGCGTTCACCGATCCGGAGATCCTGCGCACCAACCTCGCCGCGGTCATCCTGCAGATGACCGCGCTCGGCCTGGGAGAAATGGAACGCTTCCCGTTCGTGGAGGCGCCGGACCAGCGCGCGGTACGCGACGGTGTCGCCCTGCTGGAGGAACTGGGCGCCCTGACCCGCGGCGCACCGGACAAACCCCCGGCGGTGGCCCCGGAACCCGAGGCCCGGGAGGCGGATTCCACGGCACACGACGAGACGGCCGGCCGGCGGCGCCGGGCGGCTTCGGGGCCCCTCCTCACGCCGACGGGCCGGGAGATGGCGCGCCTACCGGTGGATCCGCGCATGGGCCGGATGCTCGTGGAAGCGCACCGAAACGGCTGTCTGGCCGAGATGCTGGTGATCGTGGCCGCCCTGTCGATCCAGGACGTCCGCGAACGACCGGTCGATCAACAGCAGGCCGCCGACGCGAAACACGCCCGTTTCACCGTGCCGAACTCGGACTTCCTGGCGTACCTGCGGCTGTGGGAGTACCTCACCGGTCAGCGGCGAACGCTGTCCGCCAACCGTTTCCGGCGGATGTGCCGCGAGGAATTCCTGCACTACCTGCGGATCCGTGAGTGGCAGGACCTGTACGGCCAGCTGCGCACGATCACCAAGGGCATGGGTTGGTCGCTACACGAGCCGGCCGGCGGGTCCGGGACGAAGGAGTCGCGCCCCGCACGCGCCGAGCACGCTTCCCGGCGCGGGCGCGACGGCGCGAAGCCGGACCGGGAAGCCACCGCACCGGCACACACCGGCACCGCGGTCCCCCGGCCGGTCGAGGAGATGACCCCGGACACCGATCCGTGGGACGCGACCGCCGTTCACCAGGCGCTGCTGTCGGGCATGCTGTCGCATATCGGGGTCCGGGAAGCCGAGTCCCGGGAGTTCCTCGGCGCCCGCAACGCCAAGTTCATGATCTTCCCGGGCTCCTCGCTGGCCAAGAAACCGCCGCGCTGGGTGATGGCCGCGGAACTGGTGGAGACCTCCCGCCTCTGGGGCCGGATCGCCGCCCGGGTGGAACCCGAATGGGCCGAACGGCTCGCCGGGGATCTGGTCAAACGTATCTACTCCGAACCGCACTGGTCGTCCAAGCGGGGCGCGGCCCGGGCCTACGAACGCGTCACCCTCTACGGCGTCCCCCTGGTGACCGGCCGTCCGGTCGACTACGGGCGTATCGATCCCGAGGTCTCGCGGGAACTGTTCCTCCGGCATGCCCTGGTACAGGGTGAATGGCAGACCGGGCACGAGTTCTTCCACCGTAACCGGGCGCTGCTCGACGATATCGCCGATCTCGAGCACCGCGCCCGGCGCCGGGACATCCTCGTCGACGACGAGGTGCTCTTCGAGTTCTACGATCGCCGGATCCCCGCCGATATCGTCTCGGTCCGGCATTTCGACACCTGGTGGAAGACGGCCCGCCGCCAAGACCCCCACCAGCTCGATTTCACGACCGAGACGGTGGTCAACGAGAACGCGAACCGGCTGGACCCCACCGATTTTCCGGACATCTGGCGGCAGGGCGAGCTGTCCTTCCCACTCACCTACCAATTCGAGCCGGGGCAGGCCGACGACGGTGTGACCGTGCGCATTCCGGTGGCACAGCTGGCCCATGTCCGGGCGGTCGGGTTCGACTGGCTGGTGCCGGGAATGCGTGCGGAACTGGCCGCGGCGCTGATCAAGACACTGCCGAAACAGTTGCGCCGCACGGTGGTGCCCGCGCCGGACTTCGCCGCCGCCGCGCTGCGCGTCCTCACTCCACGGGCCGAACCGCTGCGGACCGGGCTGGCCCGGGAGCTGACCCGCCTGGCGGCCACGCCGATCGCTCCCGGCGATATGGACCCGGCCGCGCTCCCCGAGCACCTCCGGATGACCTTCGCCGCCACAGATACCGACGGCCGCGTCCTGACCACCAGCAAGAGTCTGGCGCAGTTGCGGATCCGCCTCGCCGATCAGGTCTCCGCCTCGGTGGCCGCGGCCACGGCCAACGCCGAGCGGGCCCCCACCACCGTATGGACCTCGGAATCCCTGGGGACCCTGGACGCCACGGTGCGCCGGGAAGTGGGTGGCCAGACCATCACCGGATATCCCGCGCTGGTCCCGGAGGCCGACGGCGTGGCGGTCCGGGTGCTCACCTCGCCCGCCGCACAGGCCCGGGCCATGCGGGCCGGCACCCGGGCCCTGGTGCTCAACGCCATCCCGACCTCGGTACGCGCCGTCACCGCCGGCCTGTCCCCGGCGGATCGGCTGGTACTCAGTCAGAACCCGTACGGTTCGGTCGACGCGCTGGTCGAGGATTGCCGCGCCGCGGCGGCCGACCAGCTCATCGGCGCCGCGGGCGGACCCGTGCGCGACCCGGCGCAGTTCGAGCGCCTGGTGGCGGCGCTGCGACCCAAACTGAACGAGGTGGTGACCCGGCTCGTCCGGCTCGTGGTTCCGGTCCTGGCCGCGGCGCACGACGTGTCGACCGCGGTGACCGGGGTCCGGGAAGCGGATATCGCCGAGGACGTCCGGGATCAGCTGGCGGAGTTGTTGTTCGACGGGTTCGTCTCCGAATGGGGACCGGCCCGGTTGCGGGAACTGCCCCGCTATCTGCGCGCGGCGCAGGCCCGGCTCGCGGCCCTGCCCGGGTCCGCAGTGCGCGACCGCCAGGCCATGACGGAGGTGGATACCGCACTGGCCGCCTACGATCAGTTGCTGACCCGGCTACCGGAGGCGCGACGGGCCGCGCCCGACGTCACCGAGATCTGGTGGATGATCCAGGAGTTGCGGGTGAGCCTGTTCGCTCAGAAGGTGGGTACGCCGTACCCCGTCTCCACCAAGCGGATCCAGAAGGCGATCGCGGCCGTGCGCCGCTGACTCGGCCCGCTCAGTCCCCGGGGCCGACCGCCGCCCGGGCCTGCCGCATATCCCGGATCTCGCGTTCGAAATCCTCGGCGGAGGTGAAGGATCGGTAGACCGAGGCGAAACGCAGATACGCCACCTCGTCCAGTTCGCGTAGCGGCCCGAGAATCGCCAGGCCGACCTCATGACTCGGCACTTCCGGTGACCCCTTGGCCCGGACCGCGTCCTCCACCTGCTGGGCCAGCAGGTTCAGCGCATCGTCGTCGACCTCGCGGCCCTGGCAGGCGCGCCGGACCCCGCGAATCACCTTCTCCCGGCTGAAGGGCTCGGTGACCCCGCTGCGTTTGACGACCGACAGGATCGCGGTCTCCACCGTGGTGAAACGGCGGCCGCATTCCGGGCAGGAGCGTCTGCGGCGAATGGCGGCGCCCTCGTCGGCCAGTCGCGAGTCGACGACCCGGGAGTCGGGGTGTCGGCAGTACGGGCAGTGCATCCGGGGTCCTTCGTCGCTGCGAACGCTCGCGGCCGAACCGGCGCCGGTCGCGGGTCCGGCGAGCGCGGGTACCGGGCCGATGCCCGGGTACGGGTGGGCCGGTCACACGCACCGGCTCGAGTGCATAACACATCGAGGATACCGGTACGGGGTGTGCCGTGCGCGCGCTCACCCCTGGTCCGCACACGCGCGTCGCCGGCACGCTACCGAGGCCCGGGCGTGTCGGCGGCCGGACCGGGCACCGACGCGGCCGGAATTCCGGGTGGAGTCGGCTCGGGCGCCCGATCCGGGGCCCGCAGATGGGCCAGAGCGAGGAAGGCGACCACCACCGTCGCGGTGATCACGGCGGTCAGGGCCGTCGCCGCATGACCGGTCCGCGCCCGCTCCACCAGATCACCCGGTTCCGGCGGCCGCGACCGCGGAGGGACCGCGGGCCCACGACGCACGGCCGGCGCCGTGGGGCCGACCAGCCGGTACCCGCTCGCCCCGCCCCGGTGCTGCGCCGCGGCACACGGGCAGGGCGGCCGAGAACGACGCGTGTCCGGACCCGGCAACCCGCCCTCGGCCGGCTGGGCCGTTCCGGTCGCCCCCGGCGGGACCGGACCGGACCGTGCCCGGACGGTGACGTCTTCCCGCGTGCCGGTGCCGGTCACGCTGATGGTGGTGTTCATCGGATAGACCTCCGTGCTGGTTGCTCGCGAAACCATCGGTATTCGATCAAATGTTCGACGAACTGGTGTTCGATTTCTACCACGCCGGAGGGATAATGTCAGTAGCAACGCCGGACATACCTCGAACAGATGTTTGATAGATCGGAGAGCGCCGACTAGATTCACTGCACGACATCAAACCTCGGGCACAGCCGGTCCGGGCCGTCTGCCGGGACGGCGGCCACCGGGCCGGAGACCGACGAGAAAGGGCGGTTGTGGTGAGCCAATCAGACGACACGGGTGACGGGGCCGGCCCCGGCACCGAACCGGGGGCGACCGGTGCGGATCTCACCGTGCGTCAGCGCAAGGTGCTCGAGGTCATCCGTTCCTCGGTGAGTCTGCGCGGCTATCCGCCCAGCATCCGCGAGATCGGTGACGCGGTCGGCCTGAACTCCACCTCCTCGGTCGCGCACCAGCTGCGCACCCTGGAACGCAAGGGGTATCTGCGCCGCGACCCCAATCGCCCCCGTGCCGTGGACGTCCGCGGGATGGACGAGGCGGTCCGCTCGGTGACCACCCTGCCTCCCGCCGATACCTCCCCCGCCCCCGAGGCGGCGGGCGAAACCGGCCAGCCGATCCCGACCTATGTACCGGTGCTCGGACGGATCGCCGCCGGTGGCCCCATCCTGGCGGAACAGGCGGTGGAAGACGTGTTCCCACTTCCCCGCGAACTGGTCGGCGACGGTTCGCTGTTCCTGCTGAAGGTGGTCGGCGAATCCATGGTCGATGCCGCCATCTGCGACGGCGACTGGGTGGTCGTCCGGCAGCAGAACGTGGCCGACAACGGCGATATCGTCGCGGCCATGCTGGACGGCGAAGCGACCGTGAAAACGTTCAAACGCAGCGGCAAGGACGTCTGGCTGATGCCGCACAACCCGCACTTCGAACCGATTCCGGGTAACGACGCGCGCATTCTCGGCAAGGTCGTCACCGTGATCCGCAAGATCTGAGGGCCGCCCACCGGCACCGCGCACGCGCCGATGCCGGACCTTCTTCCGGAGGCGGTGAGCAACCCCTGGCACGATACGAGGTCGCGGTGGCCAGGCCGCGTTCGGAACTCGGTTCCGGGCCGGTCCCGGATCGAATCTGGTATGCCGCCTACGGTTCGAATACCGATCCGGAACGGTTGCGCTGCTACCTCACCGGCGCCCGTCCCGCCGGCGCGGTCCACCGCCCGCCCGGCACCGGGCGGGATGCGGGCGCACCGGCGGGTTGCCGCGACCGCACGCCGCCGGCGCGGTCGCTCGCACTGGTGCTGCCCGGGCTGCTCTACTTCGCCACCGAATCGGTGGTCTGGACCGGCGGCCGCGCCTTCTACGACCCCGCCACCCCGGCCGAGCTGCCGGTGCGCGCCTACCTGCTGACCCGGTCGCAGTTCAGTGATATCGCCGCCCAGGAGATGTACCGTCCGGCCGGAACCGATCTGGACCTGACCGAGGCGGTGCGCACCGGTCGGTCCCACCTCGGCCCCGGTCGCTACGAAACCCTGATCTGCCCGGGCGTATTCGCCGGTCTCCCTGTCCTGACCTGGACCGCCCCGTGGCGTTGGCGCGAGATCGGTGGAAACCCGCCGGCCGCCGCGTACCTCGACCGGATCGGCACCGGTCTGCGTGCGGCACACCGATGGTCGGTCGGCGAGACAGCGGGGTATCTGGCCAGTCGCCCGGGCGCTGCCGGTCACTGGTCTCCCGCCGCTGTAGCCGAGCTGCTGCGTGGCGAAGGTGACGGCTGACCCGGGGCTGTTCCGAGGCGGCCGGTGCACCGCCGGTTTCGCCGCTCGGCGGCGGACTCACGCGTCAGCGGTCCGCAGTGCCACCGAGATCGACCGTGCCCCCGCGCGCACGATGTCGATATAGCGGGCCCGGTCGGCCGGACCGGCCTCCGCCCGCAGCGGGCCCAGCTGGACCTCGTAGGGTGCCGCATCGCCGTGGAACACCGGCGCGGAGACATAACTGAGCGGCAGCGCGAGCCCGGTGCGGATATCGGCCTCGGTGTACGCGCGTGAGGTCAACCGGCCCAGCTGGCGCAACGCCTCGGTCCGCAGTTTCGGTTGCAGGAGTTCGGCACCGAGCGCGCCGAGCAGTTCGGTCAGCAGATCCACCAGGCCGGCGTCGTCGGCCTCCGGCCGGAACATGGCGAACCCGTGCGCGGTGACGAAGTCGAGGAGTTCCGCCGCCCCGGGCCGTCCGTGGGTCGTCGCCAGCCAGCGTTGCCGTTCGGCGGGTGTCCGCCAGGGCATCACCGCGGCCCCCGCGGGGTAGACGACCGGAACCGACTGGCCGACGGACAATCCCGGCACTATCCGCGCGCCGGCGTACTGTTTGGCCACGATGGTGAGCCGATCGTCGCAGATCCGGCTCAGGGTGGCGCCGCATCCGGCCGCCTCGGCCAGCGCCGCCAGCTCGGCGCCCACCGCGACCGCCGCGCCCACGGGTTCGGCGGGTGACAGGCGGGCCAGCGCCGGCCCGCGCCGGTAGGCCAGACTCGCGTCCCGCACCACCCAGTTCGCCGCGCACAACTCGGTGAGCACCGCGGTGACCGTGGCCCGCGCCAATTCCAGGCGTTCGGCGATCTCCGAAACGGTCAGCGCCCGCTCCGCTTCCGCGATCAGTTCGACCACCGCCACCACCCGGCGTGTCGGCGGGGACCCGGTCGTCGCCATCTCCGAAGCTCCCTTGTCGCCCGGTATCCCGGGATCTACACTGCATCGACTATTCGATGACATAACGTCGAATAGTCGACATGAGCATACGTCAGGAGAAGCCATGATTCTGGACCGATTCCGGCTCGACGACCGGGTCGCCGTCGTGACCGGGGCCGGGCGCGGACTGGGCGCGGCCATCGCTCTCGGCTTCGCGGAAGCGGGAGCCGACGTGGTGATCGCCGCCCGCACCGAATCCGAGCTGACCGCGGTGGCCGAGCAGGTCGGGGAGCTCGGCCGCCGGGCCCGTGTCGTGGTCGCCGACCTGGCCGAACCCACGGCCTGCGCCGCCCTCGCCGAGACCGCGGCGGCGGAGTTCGGGCGGCTAGACATCGTCGTGAACAATGTCGGCGGCGCCATGCCCACCCCGCTGCTGGACACCACGCCCGAGGCCTTGGCCCAGGCCTTCGGTTTCAATGTCGCCAATGCCCACGCCCTCGTCCGGGCCGCCGTACCGATCATGCTGGACACCGCCGGCGGCGGGTCGATCATCAACATCACCTCGACGATGGGCCGGCTTCCCGGCCGCGCGTTCGCCGCCTACGGCACGGCCAAAGCCGCGCTCGCGCACTACACCCGGCTCGCCGCCATGGATCTGTGCCCGCGTATCCGGGTCAATGCCATCGCCCCCGGCTCCATCGCGACCTCCGCGCTCGAGGTCGTCGCCGCCGACGACACCCTGCGCGGCGCCCTGGAGAAGGCCACCCCGCTGCGCCGGATCGGCGATCCCGCCGATATCGCGGCCACCGCACTGTTCCTGGCCTCCCCGGCCGGCGGCTACCTGACCGGGAAGGTGATCGAGACCGACGGCGGTCTGATCGCCCCGAATCTCGATATCCCGATTCCGGATCTGTGAGGAGACAGCTGTGACGTACCGCGTAGTGCACTGGGGCACCGGGAATGTCGGCCGCCACGCCCTGGCCGGGATCATCGACGATCCGCGGCTGGAACTGGTCGGTGTCAAGGTATCCGGCAGCGACAAGGAAGGCCGCGACGCCGGGGAACTCGCCGGGTCGGACACCCACACCGGAATAACCGCCACCACCGATGCCGCGTCGCTACTGGCCGCGGAACCGGATTGCGTGGTCTATACGGCGATGACCGACAACCGGCTCGTCGAGGCCCTCACGGATCTGCGCACGATTCTGGCCGCGGGCGTGAATATCGCCGCCAGTGCTCCGGTGTTCCTGCAGTACCCGTGGCAGGTGCTGCCGCCGGATATGCTCGCCCCGATCGAGGAAGCCGCCGCCGCGGGCGGAGCGTCGTTGTTCGTCAACGGAATCGACCCCGGCTTCGCCAACGATCTGCTGCCGCTGGCGCTGGCCGGTACCTGCCGGCGGGTCGACCGGATCCGCTGCATGGAGATCCTCGACTACGCGACCTACGACAATGCCGCGGTGATGTTCGACATCATGGGGTTCGGCAAGTCTCTGGACGAGACACCCATGCTCCTGCAGCCCGGAGTGCTCTCGCTGGCCTGGGGCAGTGTGGTCCGCCAGCTGGCGGCCGGGCTGGGCGTGGAACTCGACGCGGTCACCGAAACGCACCAGCGGATTGCCGCACCGGCCGATATCGAGATCGCCGCGGGCACGGTCGCGGCCGGCACGACCGCGGCACTGCGGTTCGAGGTCCGCGGGATGGTCGGCGACCGCGCCGTCACGGTGCTGGAGCACATCACCCGGATCCGGGGGGATCTGGCGCCCGACTGGCCCCAGCCGGCGCAGGAGGGCGGGTCGTACCGCGTCGAGATCACCGGCGAACCGAATTACGCGCTGGACCTGTGCCTGTCCAGCGACAGCGGCGACCACAACCACGCCGGCCTGGTGGCCACGGCCATGCGGGTGGTCAACGCGGTGCCCGCGGTGGTGGCGGCCGCGCCGGGTATCCGCACGACCCTGGACCTTCCGCTGATCACCGGGCCGGGGCGGGCGGGCTCGCACGAACCCTGATCCGGCGCCGGCACGAGCCGTGCCCTGGCAAACCGGCGATGCGCCGAGCACAGAACGCGGGCGGCCGCGTGCCGGGGGCGGATCGCTGCGCCCACTACGTTCTCCGGCCTGTTCTCAACGGTTCCGGGCCCGGCCCCTTCGAGGCGCCGGACACGAAGGAGCCGAAGAAGCGCAGCCGGACACGGCCGATCGGGGCGCTTGCCCAGCAGGTCCCGACGCGTGGTACTCAGTCGCTGGTGCTCGGGTTGCCCCGCTGCCGGCACCACGATGTACACGACAGCGACCGCGTCACAATTTCGCGGCGATCGCCTTGACCAGTTCGGGGAGGATGACCGATCGTTCCCACTCCCACCGCCGGGACACACCACCCGGGCCGCCGTCGCGTGGCCACGCGGTTGTCTCGGTGCCGCGCTGGTATCGGATGATGTTCTGCTCGTCGTCCTGGATGTTGTAGTCGATTTCCGTCCACACGTCGAACGCGACATGCGGTGTGCTGCAGCTGAGCTCGTTCGCGCCTCCCTTGCTGTAGCAACGTGCTGCGCCGACCGTGATCTCCTGCGCGTCGGTAGCCGGCTTCGGACTGTTCAACTGGACGATCTCCGCCGAACCCGCAGCCCTCACTTCGACCATCACCTGGGCCCGGGACATATAGATCTCGGCCGCCGGATCGAAATCTATTCCGGGAATCGCCAGCGCCACCGTGCAGCCGGCATCGATCACCTGGACCTGGTCGGGAGTATCCGGCGGGCGTACTGCGCCGGGCACCAGCACCGGCAGGAACTCCAAGGTCCGGTTCTCCGAGGCTCTGCGCGTGTCGGTTACCTGCGGGAATATCGTCCGGAGATCCGCGTCGGTGAGTAGGTCACAGGCCTTCGGCCACTGATCGAACTGGTAGAAGCCCGAAGGATGCAAGGGTGCACCCGGATACCGTGGGCCGGTCGGCGTTTCCGGGGCCGCACCCAATTGAACTGCCGGTGGCGGCTCCGGGTTCCCGGGTAGCATCGAACATGCCGCGCCGAACACCATGGTCACCCCGGCCAAGATGATTTTGCGAAGATCCATTATTACCTCTCATACGCCACGGTGACGGGAGTGGTGTCTCCCCGATGCTCCCGCTCCTGGACGTGGAAGCACATTCCCGAGATGTTCACGCGCGGCCCGCGCCACACGTGATCTGCCCCGATTCCGGTGGCACGACCGGGATGCTCCGGAGTCGTCAGACTACGCGCCCGGTCGCTGCGCAATACCTGTCTCTCACCCGGTCTGGGAACCTCTACCCGCGAGGCCACCGCTGTCCGCACCGGATCGCGCTTCGCCCGGTACCTGGATGAAGGAAAGGGGATGTGATTCTCGCCCGGGCGCCGGGCCGACGAATCGGTGAATCCGGGCAGCGAAACGAACCCAGCGGCGGATTGTTCGCTACGTCCCGCCAACGCCGGACAGAACACGCCGGGGTTCCGAGAAGTAGAAGATGAAAATACCTGTACCCCGACAGGAGTACAGGTATGTCGGCCGGCGGCCCGGAACGGGACACGGACGGGGAAGGACCATGGACCGGGCCCGGGAATTGCACCGGTCAGGACAGTTTCAGCGACCGCCCGATGATCTCCTTCATGATCTCGGTGGTACCGCCGTAGATCGTCTGCACCCGCGCGTCGAGGTAGGCCTGGGCGATCGGGTATTCGCGCATATAGCCGTAGCCACCGTGCAGCTGCAGGCAGCGGTCGATGAGATCGACCTGCTCCTCGGTGCTCCACCATTTGGCCATGGCGGCGTCCTCGGCCGAGAGGGTGCCCGCGTTGAGCTCGGTGATACACCGGTCGACCAGGACCCGCACGGCCGTGGCCTTGGTCGCCAGTTCGGCGAGCACGAACCGGGTGTTCTGCAGGGCGCCGATCGGCTTGCCGAAGGCCTTGCGGTCGCGGACGTACTGGCAGGTGTAGTCCAGGCAGGTCTCCATCGCGGCGGCCGCCATCACCGCGATCGACAGCCGCTCCTGTGGGAGGTTCTGCATCAGGTGGATGAAGCCCTTGCCCTCCTCACCGAGCAGGTTGGCCGCGGGGACCCGGACATCGGTGAAACTGAGTTCGGCGGTGTCCTGCGCCTTCAGGCCCAGCTTGTCCAGGTTGCGACCCCGTTCGAAGCCCGGCATCCCGCGTTCCACCACCAGCAGGCTGAAGCCCAGGGCACCGGCCGAGGGGTCGGTCTGGGCGACCACGATGACGATATCGGAGTTGATGCCGTTGGTGATGAAGGTCTTGGCGCCGTTGAGGACCCAGTCGTCACCGTCGCGGACCGCGCGGGTCTTGATGCCCTGCAGGTCCGAGCCGGTACCGGGCTCTGTCATGGCGATGGCGGTGATGAGCTCGCCGGAACAGAACTTCGGCAGCCAGCGCTGCTTCTGCTCGTCGTTGGCCAGCTCCATTAGATACGGTGCGATGACATCGTTGTGCAGGCCGAACCCGAGACCGGAGTACTGCCCACGCACCGACTCCTCGGTGATGATGGCGTTGTAGCGGAAATCCTTCACGCCACCGCCGCCGTACTCCTCCGGCATCGCCATACCCAGGAAGCCTTGCTTACCGGCCTCGAGCCAGACCGAACGATCCACGACGCCCTGTTCCGCCCACTGGTCGTGGAACGGCGCCACATGCGTCTCCAGAAACTTGCGGTACGACTCCCGGAACAGCTCGTGCTCGGGCTCGAACAGTGTGCGCTCCACACCAACCTCCTAGACGAGTAAGTCCAAACCCTGGTCAATGGTCGTAGGCGATCAGTGACCGGGTGACCGGTGCGCCGATCGTGTGGTTGTGCCAGATCGCGGC